>CAZCQC010000068.1:0-5702 GCA_964500155.1 uncultured Rikenellaceae bacterium
GCAAGAACAAGCCCGAGCATCGAAAATGTAAAGAGCGAAAGAAAAGCATAGTATCGCTCAAAACCTTTCTCTCCCTTCATATAGCCAAGACTATAAATATGAACCATAAGGGATACAGTGGTTATTACAATGAGCATCATTACTGATATCGGATCAATAAGAACTCCCATGTCAATGTGCAGCTTATCGGTTAACTGCAGCCAGGTCATATTGCAGGCAGTGATCTTCTGAAAAGCCCCTTCGATCCTTTCACTCTGAAAGAAATAAAGATAAGCCGTTATATATGATAGTGCTGTAATAGCAGCCAGTCCGGCAGTACCAAGCAATCCTGAGAGTTTTGGTTTAAGTTTATGGCCTGCCAGTCCGAGCAGGACAAACATCAGAAAGGGAATAATAAGTATCGAGACTGTATATGTAAAATTGACCATAAAGCGTGTCGGAGTTGAATTAAATATCAGAATTTCATTGTATGTACATCTTCAACATTGATCGTAGTAAACCTTCTGTAGATATTGATGATAATTGCAATAGCTACAGCAGCCTCAGAGGCAGCCACGGCAATAATAAAAAGTGAAAAAAAGAATCCTTCAAGTTTATGCGGATACAAGTACCTGTTGAATGCCACAAAATTTATGTTGACCGAATTAAGTATCAATTCGAGCGACATAAGTATAGTAATAAGGTTTCTTCTTGTAAGAAAGCCATAAACTCCGATAAAGAACATTATCGCGGCAAGAACGAGAAAATATATAAGGGGTATACCGGCATTCATTTTATTCTGGTTTAGTTGTTTGTGACTGGGGATCCTTAGGGCCTGCTTTTTTTGCAATAACAATTGCTGAAATCATAGCTGCCAGAAGCAATATAGAAATCACTTCAAATGGCAGGATATAACCATCTTTGCTGACCGATAAAAGAGAATTGCCTACAAGATGCATATCAACCTCCCTGGCTGCCTCGGTTGTAGCAGAAAACTTAAAATCAAGAATTGTAATTATTGTTACCAGTGCACCCGACAGCGATGCAAGTGCGGAAAACAGAACCTTCTTCCATTCCACAGGTTCAAATTTCTGGTTTATATGACTTGTAAGCAGAATTGAAAATATTATAAGCACAACAATACCTCCTGCATAGAGAGTAAGCTGTACAGCAGCAAGAAACTGGTAATTAAGCATGAAATAAAGTCCGGCGGTTGATATAAGAACAAAAAGCAGGTAAGCAGCAGCTCTTAATATCCTCCGGCTGGTAACTGTCAGTATGGAGCAGACAATAATTATGACAGAAAATAACAGAAACATTATTTGATTTGAGGTCATCACTCTACTCCTTTCATTAATTGTGAACCAGGTTGATTTAATACTTTTGTAAGAAGAGCCTTGTTAAAAACAGCATGTTCAAATTTCGTAGAAAAGGCAAGCGCCTGCGAAGGACATGTCTTTACACATAATGCGCAGAAAGTACATTGACCTAACCTGTATATATGCCTGTCAATGGCCTTCCTCTTTTTGCCGTCTTCAGTTTCAATTATTTTGGAAATGATTTCAATTGACGAGTTCGGACAATTTATCTGACAGATCCCGCAGCCGGTACATTTATGTTCATTCTTTTCATTATGAGGCATTATTACCTCTCCTTTGGCACGTTCTGATATTACAAGGGTTTTCCGGTTTTCAGGATACTTCTCTGTTACAATGGCGGATGGTTTGAAAAAGTAGGAAGCTGTAACTTTCATACCTTTCAGAAGCGATAAGAGACCCTGAATTATGTCCTTAAGATAATTTATTATACTTCTCATTCAGAGATTTAAATTTAACACTATTAACGTTCAAAACCCACCCCGAACCCCCCGCCGAAGCGGGGCAGGCTCTCCCAGGAGGGGATCTTTGTGGATTATCTTAACTTCTAAAAATGCCATCCCATAAGAACTATAAATGCCATAACCAGAACATTTACAAGATTTATGGGGAGCAGATATTTCCATTCAAGAGTAAGCAGCTGATCAATTCTCAACCTGGGAAATGTCCATTTGAACAGCATAATGATCCATATTATAAAAAAGGTTTTACCGAAGAACCAGAGAAACGGCGGGATAAAATCCATGATCCTGTTGAATCCGTCCCATGCACTCACATGAAATGGCATCCACCCGCCAAGGAATACGGTGGCTGCGATTGCTGCCACAATGAACATATTAATATATTCGGCAAGGTAGAAAAAGGCAAATTTGATCCCAGAGTATTCAGTATGGTACCCGGCCGTTAGCTCCGACTCAGCTTCAGCCAGGTCGAAAGGACCACGGTTAGTTTCGGCTGTACCTGCAATAATGTAAATTACAAATGCAATAAATGCCGGGATATGCCCCTTGAAAAGAAACCAGCCTGTTCTTTGAGCTTCAACAATTTCTGACAGTTGCATTGATCCTGCAAGGATAACCACAGTTATGAGGGATAGTCCGATCGACAGCTCATAGCTTACAATCATTGCTCCGCTTCTCATTGCTCCTAAAAGTGAATACTTGCTGTTGCTCGACCATCCGGCAAGAAGAACACCGATAACACTCATCGATGAAACTGCAATGACATAGAATACTCCAATATTAAAATCTATAGCATGCAGTCCCTTGCTAAAAGGAAGAGCAGCCAGAACCATAAAATTTACAATAATTACAATGTATGGTGCGAGATTAAACAAAAAGCTGTCGGCATTTTTGATCGGGATCAGCTCTTTGAATAGAAGCTTTATCAGGTCGGCAACTGTCTGGAAGATCCCATAAGGACCAAGTCTGTTCGGGCCGAGCCGGTTCTGAAGGAAAGCACATACTTTTCTTTCGGCATAGACCAGGAAAAGTCCGATAACTGCATAAAAAAGGAGAAACAGAACTCCGACAATGACCATTTCAAGAACAGTGGTCCAGAATGGTGACATGGCATTATTAAGGCTTGTGTCAATCCACTGCGTCAATGAAGTAAAATCGTAAATGTCAAATGGCATATATTGTTCCTTTAATATTTTAACATCCCCCTGCCCCCACCACAAAGTCTCCCCTGCAGTCTGGCTCCTTCGCTAAATCCCGCCACCGGCGGGATTCTTTACGCTCGTCCCCCTTCAAAGGGGGACTTCCAGGATTTACTTTTATCTTTTTACTTTTGTCTTTTATCTTTCTTTTTAACCCACCCCCAGCCCCTCCAGGGAGGGGAGCTTTAGGGTTCTACCACGCAGCCCGCACCTCGTACCCCGCACCTCGTACCCCATACCTCATACCCCATACCTCATACCCCATACCCCATACCCCGTACCCCGTACCCTTCATCTATCTATGTCCGGAATCACAAAGTCGAGTGATCCGAAAATTGCAATAAGATCAGCTATTTTGAAACCTTTAGCCAAATGGTTAAGCACAGAGAGATTCGCAAAATTCGGAGTTCTGAACCTGAAACGATAAGGTGTTTTATTCCCGTCGCTGATTATAAATACTCCTAGCTCTCCTCTGGGAGTTTCAACTCTCTGCCAGTATTCACCCTCAGGAAGCTTAATTACCGGCTTCATCTTCACTGCATAAGGACCTTCCGGAATATTATCAATCAACTGGTCAATAATATTCATCGATTCCCTCATCTCCTCAACTCTTGCCAGGTATCGGTGGAATGAATCACCGGCATTATACATGACTTCGTTGAATTTTACCCTGTCGTAGGCACTGTAAGGCTCGTGCTTCCTTACATCGCAGGAGAAACCTGAAGCTCTGCCTGATGGACCCGTAATTCCATAGTTAACAGCATCTTCAAGCGAAAGCGGACCAATACCCTTAGTTCGTCCGTGAAAGATCACATTGCCTGTTAAAATATCATCATATTCGGGAAGGACCTTCCTGAAATGCTTTAAAAATTCTTTAACACTTTTCTGAAAGTTCGGATGCAGGTCATACATAACTCCCCCGGGACAGTTATAACTGACAATCATTCTGCCACCGGTGGTCTCTTCAAAAATATCGAGTATCATTTCCCTGTCGCGCAGGCCGTAGAAGAAACAGGTCTGTCCGCCAAGATCCATCCCGTATGAAGCCCAGAAGAGTTGATGCGACTGGAGACGGGTCAGCTCCGACATAATTGTCCTGATCACCTTTATCCTGTCAGGAATGTCAATCTCCAGCGCCTTTTCCACTGCAAGACAGACAGCTTCATTATTAATATGTGCTGCAAGATAATCCATCCGGTCGGTAAGATGTATAATCTGAGCATATGTCAGACTTTCACACATCTTTTCAATTCCCCTGTGAATATACCCGATATGTGGTTCCACATTTTTAACAATCTCTCCCTTAAGAGAAACCACAAGTCTCATCACACCATGGGTTGATGGATGCTGAGGACCTATGTTTATGAGGTATTCCTTCTGTTCGTCAGTGGTAATATCCTTTAGTTTTTCCTCCATAAATTACCAGGTAATAATATCATCATCAACATAGTCTTTTCTGAGTGGGAATCCCCAGGAGCTGTTCAGGAAAAGTCTTCTCAGGTCGGGGTGATTCGAAAACCTTATCCCAAGCAGATCGAACGCTTCTCTCTCATGCAGATCAGCAGCTTCCCAGATATCTGACACGGAATCGAATTGTGGATTCTCCCTGTCGGGAGTACGTGATTTAATCACCACCGTATGCCCATATTTTGTGGAGCGAAGGTGATAAATTAATCCAAGATCAGGACCATAGTCCACACCGGTAACAGAAACCAGGAAATCAAATAAAGTTTCTTTATTCTCTCTGAGCTGACTTGCCAACGAATGCAATTTCGAAGGAGGTACTGTCACCTCCGTAAATTGTTTCCCTTCTTTTATTTCGAAACCACTGTCGAGCGTTTTTATAAATTCTCCTAACTCTATTTTATCCATTTATAATCAGGTTTCTGAGAACAAAAAAATTACTATTCGTAGTTGTGCGAAGCATTTCTTAGCTTCCTCGATTTTATTGTCTGGGTTTCTATAAGCCTTTGAAGCTGAAGCATTCCGTATAATAATGCCTGAGGCCGGGGAGGACATCCCGGGACAAAAACATCGACGGGAATAATCAGGTCAACACCTCTGACTATGGTGTAAGAGTCACGGTAAAAGGGTCCGCCCGTAATTGTACATGCTCCCATTGCCACAACATACTTTGGCTCCGACATCTGATCATAAAGACGCTTCAGAACCGGAGCCATTTTCTTAACAATGGTCCCTGCCACAACAATGACATCAGCCTGCCGCGGGCTGGCTCGGTATACTTCCATGCCGAATCTGGCAAAATCATGCTTTGGAGCTCCTGTCTGCATCATTTCTATCCCGCAGCAGCTTGTGGCAAATGTCAGAGGCCACAATGAGTTCTTCCTTCCCCAGTTAATGATATCATCAATGGTAGTCAAAAGAATATTTGAGCCCGGCTTTCTGAGAAGTTCGAGACTTTCATTATCTCCGAACTCTTCATATTTCATTCCTTTTATTCCCATATAAGCGCATGTTTTTTCCAGGCATACAATAGTCCCAGCCCCAGAATAAGAAAGAAAATCACTATCTCAATAAATGCTGTCAATCCAACCTCTCTAAGGACAACCGCCCAGGGAAATAAAAAGACAGTTTCAACATCAAAAACCAGAAAGAGGATTGCGAACATATAGTACCCTATATTGAACTGAAGCCATGTCATGCCTTCGGTAGGTATTCCGCATTCA
>CAZCQC010000069.1:0-14383 GCA_964500155.1 uncultured Rikenellaceae bacterium
ATAACACTGCTGATGGCTGAGATCAACAGGAAAAGTGCCGGAAATCTGAGTGATTTTTTCATAACTTTTATCTTTTGTCTTTTATAATATAATATCCTCCTGACCCTCTCATTTACCTCTCCCCAACCTCCCGCCAAGGCGCGACAGGCTCTCCCCCAGGAGGGAGGGGCTTTAACAGCAGTAAGATCAAGTCCCCCTCTCTCCCTGGGAGAGGGGGATTTAGAGGGTGAGGCGATTATTATTTTACATAAACCTTATACCCCCACGGATCAATTGTAAGGTTAACACCCTCACTTAATCCGGTTTCCTGATTTGTGAAATATTCTGTGTATTCACCCTCAATGTCTTGCAGAAAAGGTTTGAATGATACAGGCTTTTTGGAAAGATTTAAAAATACAATAACTCTGTTCTCACCTTTTTCCCTGAAGAATGCGAAGATCTTCCTATCCTTATTGGTTTTGATACTGATCATTTTCCCTCCGAAATCACCGTTCCAGAGAGCAGGATTCTTTTTCTTCAGCTTTATCAGGTCCGAATAAAAACCTGTCATGGTGCAGCTATCCCATTCAATCGGATCACGGAAAAAGAATTTCAGTCTCTTATTGAGACATGCTTCCTGGCCGCTATAGATGAGAGGCATTCCATGAGCTGTAAATATCAGAGTTGCGAATGCACTCTGTGAATTACCCATCAATGAATCGATTGTCCCGGCCCATGAATTCTCATCATGGTTTGTAAGGAACATCAGACGATATGCATTTTCCGGATAGAGTGCCCACTCTTTATGGAAATACTTCAGTAATGCACTTGCACTATCCTTCCCCTGAGCTATGTTGTTCAAAAGATGGTGCATCTCCCAGGCATAATCCATATCGAAACCCTTCTCGGTGAATCCCTTGTCTCCCTCATATTCAGCAAGCATAAAAACAGGCTTTATCTTATCCAGCTCTTTTCTTGCCCTCTCCCAGAACTCTTTAGGTGTATTGTGCGGATGGTCGACCCGGAAACCGTCTGCTCCCAGATTGATCCAGAACTTAAAAGCATCTATCATATAATCCTGCAACCCCATTTGTGACCAGTCCAACTGAATGACATCGGTCCAGTCTGTGCCTATTGGTGGTGTAAACTTGCCGCTTGAGTCTCTTGAATACCATTCCGGATGTAAGGTTGTAAGCGGATTGTCCCATGAGGTGTGGTTTGGTACCCAATCCAGAATAACATGCATTCCAAGCTCATGAGCCTTATCGATAACTCTTGTAAAATCTTCGATGGTTCCAAACTCCGGATTTACCCCTAAATAATTACTGACTGAATAATAGCTCCCCAGTTCGCCTTTACGGTTCGGAACACCAATAGGGTGTATCGGCATAAACCAGAGAATGTCGATACCCATTTCACTTAGTCTCGGAAGATGTTTCTCAAAACCTTTGAATGTTCCGGAATCGGTGTATTGCCTGAGATTCACTTCATAAATGACGGCATTTTTCGACCAGTCCGGATGTACAACTTCCGAAATAAAAGGCTTTAGCTCTTTCTTTCTACCGAACAGAGAACAGCCTGCTATCAGAAGAGCAATTACAAATGCCAGTATCAGCAAATTTACAGGTAGTTTTTCCATTTTCTATTTTTTTAGTTATGTCTTTTGTCTCTTTTAACTACTTTTCACCATGGATTTCACGGGTTTTCAAGGATTTGCATTTGATTTAATTCTGTGTTTACTCCGTGTCACTCCGTGGTTAATGGATTTCATTGTTTAATCTTTAACCCACCCCCACCCCCTCCAAGGAGGGGAGCTTTAAAAATCACCCACCCCCAGCCACTCTATGGAGGGGATCTTATCAAGGTACATCGTCATTGCGATCCGCCAGCTGGCGGAGAAGCAATCTTTCTCTTACATCCCCCTGGGCCCATTCGAAGTGGCAATCATTTCAACAGACTTAATCTCTGATCCGGCCAAAATGCATTCAGTTCCATGAACGACCATTGTCAGATTCTTCTCCGACAGATTACTAATAATGATTTCTTTATGATTCACTTTCACTTCAAAAAGGATGCCCCGGAACCTTGCATGGAATGAATATGATTTCCATTGACGGGGGATAAGCGGATTTATATGAACCTTGCCGTCAGGTATCCGCATACCGCCAAACCCTTCAACAATTGCCAGCCAGGTTCCTGCCATGCTTGTTATGTGAAGGCCGTCTCCGACTTCATTGTTGTAATCATCGAGGTCGAGTCGTGCTGTTCTGAGATAGAGCTCATAAGCCTTGTCAATATATCCGATCCGGGAAGCCAGAATGGAATGGATGCAGGCCGATAATGAGGATTCATGCACAGTCATCGGTTCATAGAAATCAAAGTTCCGTCTGATGGTTTCCGTATCATATTTATCTTCAAACACGTACAGACTTTGAAGCACGTCAGCCTGCTTTATAAAGCACGACCGTAATATCCTGTCCCACGACCAGTGCTGGTTTATCGGCCGTTCCTCTATAGGGATCTTTTCGGCATGTATTAATTCCTTATCCAGAAAACCGTCCTGTTGAAGAAAAACTTGTCTCCAACTGTCAAAGGGCATGTGAAGGTTATCAATGATCTTCTGCCAGCGACTGGTCTCACCTGAAAAGTCAAAGCCTGTTTTTATGATAAGGTCTTTGTATTTTACCGGTGCCACCTTTTTCACTTTGAGCAGACTTTCTAAAGTATATGACAATGTCCATGATGCCATTGAATTTGTATGCCAGTTATTGCTGACATTGTTTTCATACTCATTTGGCCCTGTAACGCCCAATATGACAAATTTTTTCAGATTTTCCGACCAGGTTGCTCTCTGGCTCCAGAACCTCGAAATTCCTATAAGGACCTCGAGCCCGTAATCGGCAAGATAATCATCATCTCCTGTATGTCTTATATAGTTGGAGATGGCAAAAGCTATAGCACCATTTCTGTGGATCTCCTCGAAAGTTATTTCCCATTCATTATGGCATTCTTCGCCATTCATGGTTACCATCGGGTAAAGGGCAGCTCCGTTCTTAAAACCTAGCTTTGAGGCATTTTTGATACTGGCTTCCAGATGTTTATACCTGTAAAGCAACAGGTTCCTGACAACTTTCTGATCTGCCGTCTTCAGAAAAAATGGCAGGACAAATGCCTCTGTATCCCAATAGGTACTTCCCCCATACTTTTCGCCGGTAAAACCTTTCGGACCGATATTAAGCCTTTCATCCTTCCCGGTGTAAGTCTGGTTAAGCTGGAAAATATTGAACCTGATAGCCTGCTGAGCTGAAGCATCTCCTTCAATAACGATATCCGAAGCCTTCCATATTTTTTGCCACTCCTTGCTATGAGCGGAAAAAAGCATGTCAAATCCTTTTGATGATACTTCCTTAAGACGGTTTTTAACGTCACCCATGAGATCGTCCTTTGGATTATTAAGAGAAGAGAGGACTGATACATACTTGACCAGTGTAAGTTCATCACCGGGTTTTATTTTTTCCGAAAAGGTATTGGCGACATATTTATCACGGTCGATCAGGCTGGAATTTACATCGATTTCTTTTCCGTTTTTTAGAAGGCTGAAACACATCCCTGTCGCAACATGAAAGTCAGTCTTCAATGTTCGTGCAATAATGATTCCGTGTTCCGAATTTATCTCCCTCGAAATCTCCCTCCAGAATTTCTTCCCATAATTTGCATCTTCATTCCTGACATCGGCATCAAGGTAAACCGTAAAATCAATTATGCCTTCAAAATCACCCGAACGGATTGAGTACTTTAATACTCCCGTATCCGGTTCCGACATACTCAGGAACCTCCTGGCATTGAATTCAAGAGTTTTTTCCCGGGTAACAGCAATTGTGAATTTCCTTTCGAGATATCCTTCTTTCATGTTCAAGGTCCGGGTGAAGGAGATGATCTTCGCCGAAGAAAGATCGACAGGTATATTATTTACACAAATATCTATACCTATCCATTTCGGAGCATTCAGTACTTTTGCAAAGTATTCAGGGTAGCCATTTTTCCACCATCCCACCCTGGTCTTATCAGGGTAATAAATCCCGGCAATATAACCACCTGTCAGAGAATCTCCTGAATAATGCTCTTCGAAATTTGCTCTCTGGCCCATATATCCGTTCCCGATCGAAAAGATGCTTTCCGATTCCCTGTTAAACTCAGGGTGAAATCCCTCTTCAATTATGAGCCATTCATCCAGTTTATAACAACTGTTCATATCAGAAATTTTTTGCAATTACTTTCAATTTCTTAAGGTTCATTTTATCCAACCCGGAAACAACAAAATGAGCATTCTTCAGAGTTTTTTCCGAACCTATTCCGACACAACGCATACCTGCTTTAAGTGCAGCCTCAACTCCTGCAACTGCGTCTTCGAACACAATGCATTCTTCCGGTGGTACCCCAACCAACTTTGCCGCTGTTATAAAGACTTCCGGATCTGGTTTCGCCTTGCTGACTACATTGCCATCGGCTATTGCATCAAAAAATTTTCCTATACCAAGTCGTTCAAGGATCAATGGTGTGTTCCTGCTTGCTGATCCCAATGCAACTTTTATCCCGGAATTTTTAAGTTCAGAAATGAATTCCAGACTTCCGGGCAGGATCTCATCGGGCATCATCCGGTTTATATAATCGAGATACCATTTATTCTTGAGGGAGGCATATTCTTCTTTTGTTTTTTCATCGGGAACACTGTTTCCGATTTCAAGGATTATATCAAGCGATGCCATTCTGCTGACACCCTTCAGCCGTTCATTATCCACTTCTGTAAAATGGATGTTCAGCAAAGTGGCAAGCTTTTTCCAGGCCAGAAAATGGTATTTGGCAGTATCGACAATTACACCGTCAAGATCAAAAATGCATCCTTTAATTCTCATCTGTTTCTCCTGTCATCAACGTCCTTAACAAATCTGACCATCAGTGCCGCAATGATCATTGAAAAACCACCTGCAATGAGGGCATTCATTGTATTTCCACTGAACATGTGTTTCACCATGCTCCCAAGGATGCTTGCAGCAAGTATCTGTGGAATGACGATGAAGAAATTAAAGATTCCCATATAAATACCCATCTTGTTCTGAGGCAGTGCACCGGTGAGAATGGCATAAGGCATTGAAAGTATGCTGGCCCATGCAATACCTATTCCGGCCATCGGAAAAATAAGCTGCCATGGAGCACTTACCAGATTAATCGAAATCAGACTGATACCCCCGATAATAAGACAGACAGAATGTGTTATTTTCCTGCTTGTTGCTTTTGCCATAACAGGCAGCAGAAAGGCTATTAAAGCTGCACATCCATTATATATCCCAAAAAGTACACCTACCCAGTTGGCTCCTTCATTATATGCCAGGGATGTCGTATCGGTGGTACCATACAGACGTGAAGTGACTGCTGATGTTGTATATATCCACATTGAAAAGAGAGCGAACCATGTAAAAAACTGGACTACTGCAAGCTGCCCCATGGTTGTTGGCATATTTCTAAGGTCGGTGAGAATTGAGTTAAGACCATTCTCTCCCCTGCCTGAAGATTGAAGAGCCCCTGCAATTATCTGAAGAATACCGAAAAGAGAGATGCCACCTGTAATTACGTAGAGCTCTTTTTCAAGTTTAACCCTTGACAATATAAAGGTCAATATCAATCCTGTTCCAAGCCAGATCAGTCCAGGCACATAAAAATTCAGTCTTCTTTCAGCTGCCTGCACTTCCCTCCCTGCCTTCTGCCTGTTTCCTTCCAGGGTTTCAGCTTCTGCAAACTCCTTCAGCTCTTCCGGTGAATATTCCCTGGTTCGTAAAACAGTCCATAAGACTGCCAGGAAGAAAATACCGGCTCCCAGATAGAACGAAAGTTTCAGATTCAGAGGGATCAGCTTACCTGGTGCCGGAAGCTCCGGCACATTAAACCAGTTGACAAGAACCCAAGGAAGAAATGATCCTATTACTGCTCCCAGTCCGATAAAAAAACTTTGCATGGCAAAACCCGTTGTGCGCTGTTCCGATATAAGCATGTCACCCACAAAGGCTCTGAAAGGTTCCATTGATATATTTATTGAAGCATCCATTATCCATAGTATCCCGGCTGCAAACAACCATGCCGGAGAATTTGTAATGACGCATAAAGCAATTGATGCCAGCAGGGCTCCAATAAGGAAATAAGGACGCCGCCTTCCCATACGTGTCCATGTCCTGTCGCTCATATGACCAATGATTGGCTGAATTATCAGACCTGTAACCGGTGCTGCAACCCAGAGTATCGGAATATCGTCAACTTTTGCACCAAGGGTTTCGAAGATCCGGCTGACATTCGCATTCTGAAGGGCAAATCCGATCTGGATCCCCAGGAAACCGAAACTCATGTTCCATATTTGCCAGAATGATAATCTTGGTTTTGATTTTTTCATTTTGCTGATTTAGTTTAAAGAAAATTGGCAGGAAGATCAGGTAAATCAATCAAAAATATAAAAAAGGATTGGTATTTCAACCTCTGTATGTCATTTATTTCCACAGTGATTCATTGATTTTCAGGCTGAAAATCATTAATGCTTTGTTTCAAACGTTTTCTGAATTGAGATTGCCACCTTCGTGTTAAATAAAAAGCTAACCACCTCCCCCCTGATCCGCCAGCTGGCGGACAGGGGTACTCCTCCTTAAAAAGGAGGAGAAATATGAAATGTTGTAAATCAATACTTTCCCCTCCTTGTCAAGGAGGGGTGTCCGCCAGCCGGCGGACGGGTTGGTTCAGGGGTCCCGATAGCTATCGGGATAGGGGTTGTTCCAAAGTTTACTGAGCAAGCGTAAATTTAAGGCTGAATCCAAAATTGGTGTTGGAGGTAGGAAAGGTATTGGCAACAAATGGATTATTCATTGTGTGATCTGCAAAAATCTGAAGGTTAAACCTGTCGCTCAGTACGTAATCGGCTGTAGCGCCGACTGTGAACACCTTAATCCCTGCAACAGGCTGGTTAACATCTTCGATAAGTTTCCTGACAACAGTCTTATTGTCCCTGATTGAGAGATCCAGTCTTAAGTTAAGGTCGCTTTTAAGGGATCTCTGCGTACCGCCGGTTTTCAATACTATCTGGACATCATCAAACCTGTATCCTGCACCAACCACCAGCTCGTTGATACGGTTATCAGTCACCTGGTTACCTGTGAGGTTGAGGGATATGGTCCTTGATTTCCTCCATTCAAACCGGGATGTCAGGTTGCTTTTCCAGTTCATATCAATATTGATCAAAGGACTGAACTGCTCACTGACCGTTATAGTATTAATTTCATACTGTTGTATATAGTTCTTCTGGAGATCCCTTATATTGTTAACCCCATTACCGTCGACAAAATAATTGAGATTTGTCGTATATGACCCGATCTGGTAAACGCTGCGGTACTGATGTGTGATATTCACTGACCGGAACACTTTCTTCACAAATTCGAATTTTGAAAATCCGTCAAAGCTTATTCTCCAGTTTGGCATCATTCTGAAGGCTGAAGGGAAAGTGGCAAGGTCAACCTTATGCGGATCCGTTTTGGTGTATGCTGCATAAAAGGCCGGAATAAGGACTTCGCGTGAGGATTTGCCATATCCGCTCTTATAGTCCCCTTCCATAGGAAGACCCGTGTCAGGATCAAGATCAGGATCATATCCCGGGTCGAGCTGCCTGCGTGCCTCAGCTCTTCTGCCAGATATTATCACCGCATTCTTCTTGAAATTTTCAAATGTATTTGAGATATAATTATTCTTTTTTGAAACCTTTTCAAATGCTGTACCCCATGAAATTATTGAGATCGAAAAGTTACCCGTGATTACCCTGTTGCGTGTGCTGTCAGGAAAATTCCCGTTGAAATCTGCTGTATAATATGAGCTTTCATTTTCAAGGAATCTTCTGTCGGCGTTTATATCAATTTTAAGACCCGGGAAAGGTTCCACCACTCCTCTCAGGGAAAGGTCGATTTTGTTATTGTATATTGCAGGAGTGTTCAGCAGAGTGTCGGTAGTCAGCCATCCATTGGCAGCTGCTTTATCAAAGAAATTCCTGTTGCTGTAACCAAGTATAAATGGCAGCCCTGGTGCCATTACATTATTAGTCCTTGACATCCCCAAAAATCTTGCCTCAGGAGTGAATCCCGGCAGGTACTGTCCCTGTGCCGAGGTATAAGTAAGGCTGACTGACCTCACCCCCATTAATGCTCGCAGCATATATTCGCCGGTGACTGTTAGTGGATTCCGTTTTTTAGGGATTCTGCCCTCGATTGTTACCTGTGTCCCGTCAGCAGCCTCAGCCGATGTGAAATTTACCCTGTTCTCGCTGATAATTTCCAGTTTGCCCTTAAGCTCCGAACCATCTTTCTTCACGATCTTAACCTTTACATCCTTTGTTCTCAGGTTATGGACAAGCGGCCTCATGACATCGACCCTGAAATTGACATTGTTCCTCGTGAATGTCTCTGTTTTGTATTCGGTCTTCATCCTCTGAACTGCATCGGGCCGTGTATTGTTTTCAACGTTCTTAAGGAATTTCGACTTGCTGTAAAGGGATGACAGGTTGGCGGTTCCTGAAAATGTGAGCTCAGTATGATTCTTGATCGAATTCCCGAGATTGATGTTCATTGAATCGGGATATAGAGCGCCGGCCAGCCATGAATAATCCGATCCAAGTCTTGCATTAGCTGTGATCCAAGAAAGGAGAGGTAGCTTATTTATTGGAAGATTATAAGTTACATTGAAAAAATGATTATAAGATGTAGTCCTCCCCAGTTGTTTGAGATTCGTCATCACCGAATCGCGCCAGTTTTCATAATCACTCCGGTATCTTTTTCGGTCGGCTGCTCCTTCGGGTTCATCAATCCTTGCAATGTTTGTTGATGTAAAGTCGATTTTCAGCTGACGGGTAAGGTCATATTTAACATCAAAGATCCTTGTCCATTCGAAGTCTTTCCTGAAAGTAGGTGATATCAGGAGATTAGGATTGTTTATATTTCTTGTTTTTACCTCATTATAATATCGTGAAACATCTGTCCTGAACGAAATGCTTTTCGGAAAAGGATAGAAATTAAAGTCCTTAATTATTCTGAAAAGCGGAGAGTTCAGAAATTTCACATCCTTAAAAGGAGCAATGTTCTTAGGCTGTGCCTCGTAATTATAATTGATGCCTCCCCTGTAATTCCTCTCAAGATCTATCTCAGTCCTGGTATTGCTCCTGTAAGTTTCATTAAAAGTATAGTTGACACTAAAATTGGCGAGATCCCATGCATGGGATTTTTCACCTCGCTTCGTGATGCCTGCATTGTTAATTGATATTGTTTTTCGTCTTGAATAATCCTCCGAAATTGATCTTATCGAATCTCTTGCCTCTTTGCTTTTAGCTTCATCCAGTGCATCCCTGAGTGTGATGTCGGGATCAAGGGGATTGTACTGCGGTTTGATGCGGGTTTCTGAGTATCCTGCATATACCGGAAGACGGACTCCTGCCTCTTCCGGGAAGAATTTTCCCAGTTCCATTGTTGTGGAAATATCATACTTAAGGATCTCTTCCTTGCTTCTCTCGTTAACTTTTTTGTCAATGCTTCCCCAACCCGGTGTGCTTGCCTGACCAACAACATCAATAGTTCCCAGGTCAGCCAGACGGGCCTGCAAATGGGTATTTGCCGCCCAGCCTCCGTTTTCAACGAAGTCACTGAGTCTTAATTCATTCACCCATACCTCTCCGGACCTGCTTTCACCATTGTCAGTACCGGGATTCCTTGTTTTTATCGGGTTCCTGATTCCAACCATTATGACCTTTACATTGCTCAGGTTGGGATTCCCGCAAACATATACCCTGTTTGAATCATCCTTAAAAGCAAAGACATCCGAAATGCTAAGTGATGATCCGGCTACCTGCATTTGCCTGTTTCGTTCTTTTTTGGCTTCCTGAAGAACCGACAGATCAATATTGAACTGGTTATCCTCAGGCCATACAATCGCTCTGTGTTCCTCTGAATCGTTACTATATTTATCGCTGGGAGGGGTGAGTTTCAGAGGAACTTCATACTCATAGAAATTCGATTTATAGTCCGATCCTATCCTTATGAATGCGGTCAGTTCGTCATTGTATAAAGGCTGACCTATTAACGCCTCAGCATGAACTTCCATTCTCAGCCGTCGGTACTGCCGGACATCAAGATTCACATTCCTGTAAGCAGCACGTGCATCGCCATCTACCAGATCCTGCACTTTCAGAACCATAGACTGTTCATCGAGCTGGCGCAGTTGTGGATTCTGAGGATCAACAACTCTGTCAAATCCGGGAGGTAAAACATAATTGACAGGTTTTTTGCCTGCATTATCCTCGATACTTACCGAACTTATTTCGAACGTACCATCCTCAGGTTCGGGAATTGTTATCCTTTCTCCTCCCTCCATGAATGTGATATTGTATTTTCTCCATTCCGCCCTAACAAGATTAAGTTCTGCCAGACGCATGATAACAGGCTGGTTGAAATTCTTCAGGAACATCCTCATGAACCGTATTGACTTAAAATCGCTGATCACTCCTACTGTTCTCTGATATTCTGTTACCGGTATCTTGAACTGATACCATTTAACCTTCGATTCATTACCGTTAGCAAATTTTACAGTAGGTTCAATCTCATCAACTATATAGTTCGATCCAACTTTCATATTCTCTGGTCTCAGACTGACCTTGTACTGGTAATAACTTTCAGTCTCGCTCAGGGTATTGTCGCGATTGATATCCTCCATATCAGGTAGTGTCGAGCCGGTTGTCGGGTAAGATTCGGTTGACATTTCCGAAGTAGGTGAATTCCCATCCTGTCCGTTATATCTTTTATACCTGTCAAGAATGCTGAGCTGATTCAAATCATATTGAGAACCCCTGAAATAATGAAAATCATCGTTTGACGGGTCCTTGAGTATTTCCGTGTACACTTCAGGAGCTGTTATAGCCTGAGATTTCTGAAGATAATCGATAAAAAATGCCTGTTCATCCTGGTCTCTCAGGCCATCCATCCCCACATCCTGGTACATTCGCGATTCGGAATTGTTGTCGAATGCGTGCACAACCGATTGTACCGTTGGAACCCTTCCCCATGATGTTGTGTCAATATTCTGAAGAATTGGTGAACCTGGCAGTCCGTTTTCGAAGCTTTTCCTTGAATCCCTTAAAATATCTTCCGAGATATTTCCCAGGTTAAAGTAAAGGTCACCACCCTGATGAGTCGGATCTTCAACAAATGGATCCATCAGCCAGAATTCAATATACTGGATATTGGCAGTCTCAAAATCGCTTGTAAGAACCTCCCTCATTATTCCGCCCCACCGCGATTGAGGATCATAAAGCTTACCATTTGAACTCATTCCCCTCGAGTATGAATTGGGATCGGTGTCGTAATTATATGGTCCTTTCTCTTCGGGATAATAGGCTACATTAAGTACTGAGATTGTCGTTGGGATCCCGCTTGTGCTCTCCCTGTTAGGAAAAATCTCATTTTCATATATTTCCCTGACAAAGTGGCTCGATTGCGTATTGGCATCCTGCTTAATATGCGAGGGTGTTGAAGAACCGTTTCTCAGGAAAAGAGGATCGATGACATACCAGGCTATTTTGGCCCTGTTGTATCCTGTTGTCAGAATGTTGTTCATTGATGCTTCAGGAAAAAGCTGATCCTGGCCTTGCGGGATGCTTGAAATTGACCAGGCATTAAACGACTTAAGATCAAGAGGGATTTCACTCGACTCAAAATCGTCAATATAGGAATTGCCTGCATTTGAAATTGCGCGTGAGTGGCCCGGGATCAGCTCTGCAAACTCCCCGTTGAATGAGATGCTTGAGGGGGTTTTGGTTTCGAGAAGGGGGATCTTGTCTATTAGCTTGGTCAGAAGCTGCGATTCTCCCCTGTAGGATGTATTAAGTCCCCAGATAGTATTTGATATCGGTTCCTCGCCGAAATTAACTTTCTGGGTATATGGTCTTTCATTAAGATGCAAAAGGGTGCCACCAATATTGAAATTATCCGAAAACCTGTAATCGAGATGTGTGCCAAGGAGTGTCTTGGTCTGGAACCCGAAAAACTGGTTGCTCTCAAGTGATACCTGAATTGGTGTCTGCGATTCAATAAGGGCTGAGTTTATTATCGTTACAACACCCATATTATAATCAACCGTATAATCGGTGTTTTCAGTCAGAGTTACTCCTCCGGCGGTAACTTTAATCGATCCTGCAGGGATATTTGTTGCGTTGAGGGGGATCTCGGAACCTGACTCAGAGGTATACTGACCGGTCATTTTAAACTTGTTCCTCTCAGCCATCTGTCTGGCAACAGTCTGTGTTGAGTCATAAAGCTCCTGGAAGACGTATTTTTCTGCAATAAGGTTGTCACCGATCTGGCTTCTCAGATAGCTTCCGAAAGGCTCAATAACAGGAAATATTATTTTCCCCCTGTTCACATTTATTGTAACTCCGTCGATAAAATCAAAATAACCATCCGGAACGTGATCATGCTGGGAATTGAGGTTATCAAGTCTGAGAACCTGCAGGAGAATCTTGTTCGCAATTTTCCCTTCCGGAAGGTAATTTATTGAATTTCCGGTTTTGTCATCTTCATAAAGAATATTGAGCTGAAAATCACCGCTTTCAAGTCTTCCTGAACCCAGTGAATAAATGTTTTTCATCATCAGGTTCCATGTCGGGTATCTGGGGCTCAGGGTGGTCCCCTTGAGAAGCTTGAGGATCAGGGCCTGGGGAGCCGATATACCGTCAGTTGAAAATTCTCCCACTTTGTAAACCTGTCCGTTCAGGGTATATTCATATGCGATTGCCAGTACCTCATCATTATTCAAGGCTGTGTTAAGAGAGAGATATCCCAGCTGGCTGTTAAGGGTGTATTCCCTGTCATTGAGCCTCCGGGCATTTTCAATTTTCTCAAAATCACGTCCGATCTGGAACCCGGGGTATAATGAATTGAAGGCAGTTGTGACCTGGTCGACATCTCTCATCGAGGTATAATTAGAAAGCAGTTGTTCATAAAGTTGGTTGGCCCCATTGTCAGGGAATCTGGCTGCCCCCGGTGATGCCTGGAAAGCAGGGACCTTATTATAAATATGACTGCTGTTTTCCGCCAGGTCCGCAAATGCAACTATGTTCCTTGTTTCGTCATAGCTGCTGGTCTTGTTTGTTATCCATACCTCAATGCGGGTGATATTCAGTCCGGTACTGACGGCCGGAAGGTTTTTCAGGGCATCATTGTAAATATCCCTGAAATGATGAGAAAGAAAAAAGTGGCGGTTTGCCTCATAATCATCAGCAAAGACCTCAAATTCACTTATCTGGGCTCCTCCTTTTACTTCAATAGTCGAAGTTTCGCCTTTTTGCTGCGACAGCACAGTTGTAAGATTCAGTTTCCCGAACTGCATTTCGGTCTTGAGCCCGAAAAGACTGTAACTTCCGGTGATCAGGGTACCAGGCAGAGGAAGGGTGACATCTCCTACCTCAACTTTTTTGATTATCTCATCTTCCTTACCTGCATACTGGAGCTTGGTCCTGTTCTCAAATTCGAACATGGCATCAGTGTTATAATTCACTCCAAGCTGCATTTTATCACCGATTGTCCCGGTAACATTCATCTGGATCTTTTCCTTGAAGTCGAATGTGGGGATTGTCCTTAGTTTTTCCGACAATGTGGGATTTTCGGTGCGTGAAATGTTGATGCCAAACACAAGTTCAGCCGATCCCTGAGGAACAATATTAATCACATTGCTGCCGAATACTTTATCAAACGTGGCACCTCCGATCTCAATCTGGGGAATCAGGTTCGATTTGAAACCTCCTGCTTCACCAGAGATTCTTGATTGCCAGTAATCACGCATCTCCTTGTTAAACTGGTATTTGCGAAATTCCTCGGGTGACATATGTACTGGCGTGCGGTAATCAAAAGCTCCGACTTTCTGATAAATCACATATTCATTTTTTTCCGGATCGTAGATAACAGTGGATGTGATATTTGAAGGGTTATTAAGGTACAATGGAGCCTTCCGGACGGGTTCCCAGGGATTTCCTGAAACATCTTTAAGCTTTAAAGGAGATTTTCTTATTGTGTCTGCTGCTGCTGCCGGGACAGGGATCTGACTATTTGCTTCTGCAGAAATTAGTATAAAAGAAGCGAATAGTACAAAATATGAAAATTTCAGCAGATTTTTATATGATATCCCTGATCCCAAATGAAAATATATGTATTTACAGGCTTTTAAGGGCTCTCTTAATCAGATCCTCGACAGTCAGATTTTTCTCATCTCTGATTATCTTGTCAAGAACTTTTAAGACAGCACTTTTGCCAAACCCAAGCATCACTAAAGCTGATAACGCCTCTTC
>CAZCQC010000070.1:0-3825 GCA_964500155.1 uncultured Rikenellaceae bacterium
TCAGAACAGGGAGATCCACGATTCAGGGATTATAAGGGCTGAAGGCAATCTCACCTCAGGAGATGCACATATTGCAGTGAATTTTGAAAAGATACTGAAAATCGGACTGTCGGGTTACCTGAATGAAATTGAACTGGCTCAAAGATCCCTCATGGACTCCGATATAGAACTGGTTCAGAAAAATGATTTCTACAAATCCCTGAAAATAGGAGTTGAATCATTTCAGGCATTAATCGGGAGATTTGAAAAGCTGGCAAATGAACTTTCACTACAGGAACAGGACAGCATAAGGAAATCAGAGCTGGTAAGGATAAGCCAAAACTGCAGGAACATTGCACAATTCAGGCCTTCAGGCTTTTATGAGGCTCTTCAGCTTGCCTGGTTTGTACAATTGGTACTTCAGATCGAAAGCAACGGACATTCTGTCTCACTGGGGAGAATGGATCAGTATCTCTGGAAATTCTATAGGGATGATCTGGCAGCAGGCAGGATCAGCGAGGATTTTGCTCTTGAGCTTCTCGAAAACACCTGGATCAAATTATTGTCAGTGAATAAGATTAGATCTTGGTCGCATACAAGGTTCTCTGCAGGAGGTCCGCTTTATCAGAATGTAACTATAGGAGGTCAGACAGTTGACGGTAAGGATGCAGTAAATGATCTGAGCTTTCTCATTCTCGATTCTGTCGGCAGGATGAAGCTTACGCAGCCAAACCTCTCGGTCAGGTTTCACAGGAACATAAATCCTGAATTTATTAACCGTTGTGTGGATGTGATCGGGAAAGGGTTCGGGATGCCTGCTTTCAATAATGACGAGATCGTGATCCCTTCTCTTATCGGCATTGGTGTTGAACGAGAGGACGCTTATAACTTTTCTGCAATAGGCTGTATAGAAATTGCAGTCCCCGGGAAATGGGGATACAGGTGCACCGGGATGAGCTTTCTCAATTTCATGCGGGTTTTCCTGGCGGCAATGAATAACGGACTTGATACTATGACCGGAAAGACATTCTTTCCCGGATCAGGGAATTTTGAGGATTTCGTCAGTTTCAACGAGTTAATGGCAGCCTGGAAACAACAGGTAAAATTATATGCAAAAGCATCCGTCGAAATTGATACTGCTGTTGATCTCGCATTGGAGGAGCTTGTCCCCGATATTCTCTGTTCCGCTTTCGTTGATGATTGCATAGTCCGTGGCAAAACAATCAAAGAGGGAGGATCGGTCTATGACTTTATTTCCGGTCTGCAGGTGGGTATTGCTAATCTCGGCAATTCCCTGGCTGCAATAAAAAAGCTTGTATTTGAAGATGGTATCATCAGCAAAGAAGTTCTGATGCAAAACCTGAAGAATAATTTTGAAGGCTACGATGGAGAAAAGATACGGCAGATCCTTCTGAATTATGCCCCCAAATACGGAAATGACGATGATTATGTCGATAACCTCCTTGTAGAGGCATATATGTGTTACATTGATGAACTTACACAATATCATACAACCCGGTTTGGACGCGGACCAATCGGCTGTGTGTATTATGCAGGGACTTCCAGCATTTCAGCGAATGTACCCTCAGGTTCAGTTGTTCCGGCTACTCCCGACGGAAGAAAAGCATTCACACCTGTTGCCGAAGGATGCTCTCCGACATCGGGTACCGATACGCTTGGGCCTACCGCCGTATTCAAATCGGTTTCAAAATTGCCTGCCGGCAAAATCCTCGGAGGGGTTCTGCTGAATCAGAAACTATCACCATCTGCCCTTTCGAATGAAACTCAGAAGCAAAAGCTTATTTCGATAATCAGGACCTTCTTTGCAACCCTGAAAGGCTGGCATGTTCAGTATAACATTGTTTCAAGGGATACACTGCTTGCCGCCAAAAAGAATCCTGAGAATTACAGGGATCTCGTAGTACGCGTTGCGGGTTACTCTGCATTTTTCACAACCCTTTCGCCTGATACACAGGACGATATAATTGCAAGAACGGAACAGACACTTTAACATTTACCTATGGAAAAACTACTCTGCGGCGTCGACCTTGGAGGAACCAAGCTTTCAGTGGGATTGGTTTATCCCGATGGAAGGATCCTCAATAAGATAATTGTGTATGATCATGTCGGAAAGAATGAAGAAGGCATTGTTAATTATATAACACAACTTGTCAGGCAGGTTATTTCAACCAACAAGCTTCAAGAATCAGATCTTGAGGGAATCGGAATAGGATTTCCTGGACATGTCCGTTACAGGGACGGATATACCATTACAACCTCAAACCTTAAGGGTTTCAAGAACTTTCCCCTGCGTGATTCAATAAGCAAAAACTTCTCAATTCCTGTCAGGCTCGACAATGATGCAAATGCACAGGCATTCTGCGAATTCAAATGCGGCGCCGGTAAAGGATATGACGATCTTATCTTTCTGACGATAAGCTCAGGAATTGGTGCCGGAATAGTTCTAAACAGGAAGATCTACCGCGGCATAACCGGGACCGCAGGTGAATTCGGTCACACAATAGTTGATCCCCGGAGTGACTATATATGTACCTGCGGGAACAGGGGATGTCTGATGGGATGTGCCTGCGGACTCACAATGCCTCAGATGTTCAGGAAAAAGACTGAAGATGGTATTAAGACTACGCTTCCTCTTCCTGATGACTTTGATGTCTCGAAAGTGGATGGAAAGCTTATAAAACAGGGGCTTGACATTGATGATCCCGTATCGAAGGCCATTGTGACTGACTGTGCTGATTATATCGGGATTGGCTTATACAACATATTCCAGATTTTCAATCCCCCGATAATCATTCTGGGAGGAGGATTGATGAATCTTGGAGATTTTTACTTCAACCGCATCAAGGGAAAGTTCTATGAGCTTGCAAGGGATATGATCTATGATCCGATAGCAATAGTCCGCTCTGAAGCTGAGGCTGATGCGGGATTAATCGGTGCTGCTGCACTGCTCCTGGAGTAGAGTTTCCGCTTTGCCTGCTTCCTTCTACACCCTTCCTAACCAAGCGGAGCCGTTCTACTTAATTTGGGTCGGACAGAGCGAGTCTTGGTGAGCGAAGCCGAACCAAGTCGAGCTTATCCAGCCCATCCTTCCCTGTCGAGGTTGCGGTAGTTAATCGCTTCTGAGATATGCTCAGCCGTAATGTTATCCGATTCGCCAAGATCAGCAATTGTTCTTGCCACTTTCAATATCCGGTCATAAGCCCTTGCTGAAAGTCCACGTAACTCCATGGCAGTCCTTAGCAGCCTTCCTCCAGCTTCATCAAGCTGGCAGAATTTCCTCTGCATCGACGACGACATCTGGGCGTTTGCATATACCCCTTTCACCGATTCAAAACGTTTTGACTGTATGGTTCTTGCGTTAACAACCCGCTCCCTTACAACAGATGACTTTTCAGTTTTTCCTGTGTCCGACAGCTTATCATATTTTACCGGTACCACTTCAATATGGATATCAATCCTGTCAAGAAGCGGGCCCGATATTCTGTTCAGATATTTCTGTACCATTCCGGGTGAACACATACACTCTTTTTCGGGATGGTTATGAAAACCACATGGACAGGGATTCATCGAGGCAATTAGCATAAAGCTTGCAGGATAGTCGCATGTTGATTTTGCCCGTGAGATAGTTATTATCCTGTCTTCAAGCGGTTGTCTCATCACCTCCAATACACTTCGCTTGAATTCAGGTAATTCATCAAGAAACAATACACCATTATGTCCAAGTGATATTTCCCCTGGCTGAGGGAAAGTACCCCCTCCGACAAGGGCAACATCCGAAATTGTATGATGGGGCGACCTGAAAGGTCTTCTGGTCATCAGGGCAGT
>CAZCQC010000071.1:0-8643 GCA_964500155.1 uncultured Rikenellaceae bacterium
AGGACATCATGTCCGGCTTTCGCCCATTTGTATGCAGTACCTCCAACTTCATCAGGATCGTCGGGATGTGCACCGATAATAATTATATGCAGTTTGTAATTCTGTTTTACCTGCTGCCCGTTCACAATCGAAAACAAGCCAGCCATGATAAACATAAGGACAATGGATCTCAATATTTTCATAACATTCAGATTTAGGTTGCCAATTTAAGAAAAACAGTTATAAAATAAGTTTTTTCCGAAAGAAAGTATCAGACAGAATTTAAAATGAGCAGTCTTATGTCTTCTGTTCCCGCCTTACGGGATTTGGCCCCGCGGAGCGGGATTTCCTCACTTAGTTCGTCAACTTCGCCGAGCTCGCCGGAGTTTACCCCGCAATGCGGGGGCTCGGTTCATCACGGAGTTTATCCCGCATTCGCGGGATTCCTCAACTTCCGTCTTCGGTCTTCGGTCTTCGGTCTTTGGTCACCAATCACTATTCGCCAGCTCCCAGATATTTGCAAAGCTTATCTTGACGATTTTTTCCATAATATCCCAATTAACAGTTGATATTTCATCAGCTGGTGTATGATATTGCTCCCTGTGCCCCGGCTTAAATCTCATAACGGGAATGCCTTTCGCGACGAATGACCGGTGATCACTCCCGCCGGGAGGATCCTTCGAAGGCTGGAAATCTACTATCAGGTCGATCCTGTATTTCTTGATGTTCTGCTCCGTGATAGTCCTGAACCCGGGGAAAGATTCAGAATATATCATGGTAACTTTTTTTGGATCACTGTCTGTGATGTATCTTGAGATCATATCAAGATTTACATTCAAACGTATGTTTTTCAACGGGTAAGGAAGATTTTCAACATAATATCTTGAACCAAGTAATCCTTCCTCCTCAGCTGTCCATAAAGCGATAATAACAGTTTTTTCAGGTTTTATTCCTGTTTCCATTATGGCTTTTGCAATGGTCATTACTCCGACAGTCCCTGAACCATTATCATCAGCGCCGTTCCAGGTGTATCCGTTCACTATTCCGAGATGATCATAATGGGCCCCAAGTACTATTACCTGATCAGGATCAATCCCTTCAATTACACCAATCACATTCCTGACCCTGACAGTTTCTCTCTTAACAGTTGTTTTTAGATAAATGGTTCTGTCTCTTAATTCAGGTAAAGTACTGACGATTTTTGATTCAGACTTCTTTATGTATTCTTCCGTCACAAATCCTGTCCCTTTTAGTATTTCGTTTGCAGTCTTCCCGGAAATGTAAATCCTCTGGAAATTATCCTGACTGTTTTTATCCGGTAATGAGTAATCGGTCCAGGGTCGTCCGTTGGCCGGATTCTCTTCTGATGGCGACATGTTCAGGAATTCATTTACCGGCTGAGGTCCTACAATAGTTGAATTTGGATCAAATTCGATGATACCGGCTGCTCCCATTTTTCTTGCTATTGCTTCTGTCTCGCGCGAAGAAGCTGCCAATTCCGAAGGAGACAGCTGTGTCGATGCAAACCCGGGTGCTCCGGAAATCCTTAAAAGGAATTTTCCTTTCAGATCAAGTTTACTTAGGTCGTCACATTTTAGCTTTTCATTTTTGAACCCGTATCCGGCAAAAACTACCGGAGCTTCAATCTCAATATCCTGCTCCGTGTATCCGGTAGAATAATCTATATTCCTGGTGAAGCTTATTGTTCTTACAGTTTTTCCGTCAGAAGTTCTGACTTTCATAACCTGTTCTTCACCTGGGATATTTTTAATAAGGAAGAAATTCTGGAAATAGCTCTTTCCTGTGCTTCCCGGAGCTATTGAAGAAATCCTACCTCTTGAAATATCTCCGCCCGGTTTAACTCCATAGAGCTGAAGAATACTTGCAATATAATCTGCAGCCAGGTATTCTCCTTTTTTCCCGGCTTCCCTTCCCTCGGTCCATTCAGAAGCAAGAAATCCGAGCTGGGCTTTAAGAGCAGATTGATTTATATTATTCAGCGACCTTGTGAAGCTTTCCTCACTGGTCTGTCCCGTAAGGGATGTAACTACAAGTAGCAATGAACAGAATAGTGTGAGCTTACCTTTCATTTTCGGTCTCCCTATTTTATTTCTCCGTTTGCCGCCTCCCATAATTGTAAATATCCCAGTTTTATGATATCCAGCATCTTGTTCCAGTTTACCAGGCCGACTTCATCTGACGGTTGATGATAATCCGGGTGCATTGCTGCCATCCAGGCTATCACAGGAATTTTATTCTCAGTAAATGCAGTATAGTCGCTGCCACCTGTTGGTGCTTCCTGACTTCTTATATTAAGCTTTAGGTTCAGTTTATACTGGGATGTATTTGATTTTGTTATCTCTTCCAGCCAGGGATAGGCTTTTGTATAAGTGATGCCAGCCATATTCTTTGCAGTATCATTCGCGGCATCTCTGGCTATCATATCGAAATTCATATAGAATTTATAATCTGATATTTTTCCGACTGAGGGATACATAGTAAAATATTCCGATCCAAACAGGCCTTTCTCCTCACCTGTCCAGGCACAGAACACAATGCTCCTCTTCGGCTTAATACCACTGGCCGCAAATGCTTTTGCCAGGGTCGTTACGGCAACTGTTCCAGAAGCATTATCATCAGCTCCGTTCCAGATCTTGCCGTTATCCATTCCCATATGATCCATATGAGCACCAACGGCTACATATTCATTTGGATTCTCTCCCTCTATGTATGCGATCACATTCCTGGCGTTAACCCTCTTTGAATTGACATTTACAGCCAGAGCTGCATTCATTCCGGGAATCATGACAGGTTTGAATTTTATGGTTCCTGCAGCCGCATCTTTTTCATACCTGGCAATATCAAACCCTCCCTCCTTAATTATCAGATTGGAGACCCTTTCAGTTATTGTAATTGTTACCGGACTGGATGATATCTCTTTTCCGTCGAGCCTCATTGATGACCAGTTAGTCCGCGGACCGCTCTCAGCAGGAGCCATATTATTATTGAACTTGTAAACACCCCATCTTTTGGTAACATCATTGTTAATCGTCAGGTCAATAATACCCAGAACACCAAGCTTATTCACTGATTCGGATTTCTTCCTTGACATCTCAAACTGTGCCCTTATATTATCTCCAATGAGTTTTTTATACATTGGTGAAGTGTTGTCGTTATATCCGGGAAAACCTGTCAGCCTTACTATTACTTTGCCTTTAACATCAACACCTGCAAAATCGTCTATTCCATTGGCTTTGTCAACAAGTCCATAGCCAACAAAAACTAGTGGAGCCTCAAATTTAATGTCCATGGTTGCTCTTGAAACTGAAAAATCCACCCCCTCATCAAAAACATAATCCTGTGTACCTTTCTTAAGTGAAAGAGCCGAGCCTGATGGTGGCTGGACTTCCACCAGTGTAAAATTCTGAAAATATGATTTTTGTGGAGTGGATTGCTGACCACCCTGACCTGAAGGAGGCGCCATCCTCTGCATTCTTCCTCCGAAGCTCCCTGCATCACCTGCCGGTGCCACTCCGAAAACTTTAAACATGCTGGCAATATAATCAGCTGCAAGGTATGAGCCTTTTTCGCTGGTTGCCCTTCCCTCCATCCAGTCGGATGAAAGAAATTCAAGCTGTCCTTTTATTGCATCTGCAGTAATCGCCTGGAGACCTTTCTCTTTTGGAGATACCTGTGAGAATAAAAGAGTTGAAAAGAAATAACCTGCAGTGAATGTCGAAATTAAAAACTTTTTCATTAGTTCAGAATTAAAATTTTACAAAGAAAATCACTTAACAATATTAATTAAATATTTGTTAAAGGAGTATCTAACGGTAATTGGTTAAATAATTTTAACAGTCTTGTGAAAATTATGTGGTCTCTTTGTTTTATTATGATATTGTTACAGGTAAATAATATATCGTAATACAGTAAATAAATATTGTAATACAATATTTGATTACAATTGTGTCCGGCTAATTACAGGTCGTACCTACGGAGCTAAGATTATGGTGGTTCTAATTTCTACTAACAGTTCACTTCCCGCTTGCACGTGACAGGCTCTACAGAGTTTGGATTATTTAAGTCCCGTTAGGGACGACCTGTTTGTAGGAATTAATCATAAACTAAAAAATGAACCCCCTCGGGGTGACCTGTTTGTGAATGTAGTTATAATCAACAGGTTAACTAGAAACTTATAAATTTAGTCGGACAGTAATGAAATAATTATCATTCCGGGACTTTATAAATCATCATTTTAATCCTTTGAATATCCGGCAATTACTGGACACGGAACCCTGATGGGCCGGGATTTAGGACTAAAAAGTCTATATTTGTAAAAAATCCTGTATGCGAAAATTACTTTTAAATATTCTTACAATAATCCTGCTCAATTCATTCATAAATGCCCAGGAGAAAAAAGTTTACAAAGATGACTACATTGTGAAAACAGGTGATCAGGCACCTGATTTTGTGATTAACGAAGCCGGTGGCAAATCCTATAAACTATCGGACCTTCGCGGCAGGGTGATAATGCTTCAGTTCACTGCAAGCTGGTGTTCAGTTTGCAGGAAGGAAATGCCTTTTATTGAAAAGGAGGTCTGGAAGCCCGGAATGGGATCAGGACTTGTCGTAATAGGTATTGACAGGGATGAACCGCCCGAAAAAGTGCTGAAATTCCAGAAGGATATTGGTGTTACATATCCTCTTGCGCTTGATCCCGGTGCTGATATTTTTGGTCTTTATGCTCTTAAGGAAGCTGGAGTAACCAGGAATGTAATTATCGACCGTGAAGGGAAGATTGTTTTTCTCACCAGACTGTTTGACAGGGAAGAATTTGACCGGATGAAGAAGGTAATATTTTCGGAACTTGCCATAAAATAAATTTATTTTCAGTCGTTACGGGTAGCTTTGAGCAATTAAAAAGAAAAGCTTCCTGAAACTTTTTAAGGGTTATGTCCGTTATACATGAAATAGCAATGTCTGTGTAATTTCATTTATCTAATTGACATGTACAACTAAAAACAAAAAAGGATGAAAAAATTTATTTTAATCGTATTTTCAGTATTAATAGTGCTTCCGGCTTTCTCGCAGGTGAAATTCGGACTTAAAGCTGGTCTGAGTACAACAAACATTAAGATGGACGATCTTAAGACTCTGACATCAGGTGAGACACAATATGTTGTCGATGCCATAAAGGGTGCTAACTATGGTTTCCATGGAGGTGCTTTTGTGAGGTTCAGTATGATGGGATTTTATGTTCAGCCTGAACTTCTGTTTGCTTCCAGGACTGATGAATACACTATTGCGGATGCTGAGAACCTTAGTGTTGAAACCATTAAGAAACAACAGTTCAATCAACTCGACCTTCCGATAATGCTTGGCCTTAAAGTGGGTCCGGTGCGCCTGAATGCAGGGCCTTCCGCACGTCTGCTTATTAATTCTCCCAAGGATCTGATTGATGATCCTGATTTCGAAGCGATGTACAATAGATTAACCTTTGGTTATCAGGCTGGTATAGGAGTTGATATCATTAAGCGACTGACTCTTGATCTAAGGTATGAGGGAAGTCTGCAGAAATACCAGACACAAATCGAGAATGTTGCGGGCGATAAATTCAATCTCGACGACAGGCCGAATGCATTCCTGCTGAGTGTTGGTCTGATGTTTTAGGAAATATCTTATAAAGACATAGGGACATTGCATGCAATGTCCCTCTTTATTTTGAGAAAAGCATCTTTGCAGCAACCAGGAGTAATAAAATTCCGAAAATCTTTTTCAAAACAGGCTGAGGGATATTTATGGCTAGTTTGGATCCAAAGTAAGAGCCGATAATAAATGCTGCGGCAAGAATTAAAGCGAACTTGATGTTGACCTGACCTGCTTTGTAATAATTGTATGCTGCAAGTACACCAATGGGAGGAAGCATTACAGCAAGACTGGTTCCCTGAGCACTTTGCTGGGTTAATCCCAGAAAAAAAACAAGAGCAGGTATCATGATTATCGCTCCGCCTATTCCCAGCATCCCTGCCATGAAACCGGTAATTATACCTATTACAACAAGTATTAGCAAAACAGAGGTTGACATTTTCATATGGATTAGGTTAATATTTTGGTCTGATCATCCGTTGTAAATTTATAAATTAATAATCTGGAAAATAAAAATAAATCTTTAACCGCAAAGCACCCTAAGAAGGTGCAATGTTCGCAATGTTAGAATGTTAATAATTAACTCTTTGCGATCTTGGCGTAATCCCGATAGCTATCGGGACTTTGCGATCTTGGCGGTTAATGGATTCAGGCTTTATAAGCAGCCTCAATGGGTGGCATTAAGTTTTGGCAGTTAAAGCCACAATTTTTAAGTTTGTAACTGAAATGAAAGACAATGACTAAAAACTGGTTGAAATATATCGTTATTCTGCTGATATTTGTTCTGGTCCCTTGCATATATCTTATTTATAGCCAGTTTTTTGGTATAAATGTCCATCCTAAGGGAGACAAAGCAACCATATATATTCCGGAAGAAGCTTCATATGACCAGGCAATGGATTCTGTTGAAGCCAACCTCATTATAAAAAACACAAAAATGCTTCATTGGGTAGCCGGGAAGAAGAAATATCAGAAACTGGTAAAACCCGGAAAATATGTAATAGACAAGCCTCTTAATTACAACGAGTTAATAAATATTCTGAGAGGAGGGAAACAAACCCCCATCAGGATTACATTCAGCAATGTCAGGACATTGAATGAACTTGCAGGCAGGATTGGCGGTCTGATCGAAGCTGATTCGGCAGAGATAATGGATTTTTTCTCCGATCCCGAAAACTATAGTGACGATGGTTTTAAGCCTGAGAATGTGATATCTGTTTTCATACCCGATACTTATGAGTTTTACTGGAACACCCGCGCGGGGAAGCTCTATAACAGGATGCTCAGGGAATACCGGAAATTCTGGAATAAAGAACGGCTTCAGAAAAGCGGGGAGATTGGGTTGACCCCTGTTGAAGTTATAACTCTGGCGTCTATAGTTGATGAGGAGGTCTTAAAGCCTGACGAGAAACCCAGAATTGCAGGGGTTTACCTGAACCGACTCAAAAGAGGCATCCCGTTGCAGGCAGATCCGACTATAAAATTCGCAATAAATAATTTTACAGTGAACCGGATCTTATTTAAGCATCTGGAGACAGAATCGCCGTATAATACCTACAAACATGCAGGCCTGCCTCCTGGTCCTATAGGATGTCCGTCAATAAATGGTATAGATGCAGTTTTAAATGCAGAAAAACACGACTATATTTATTTTGCAGCTAAATCCGATTTTTCAGGATATCATAACTTTTCAAGAACCCTCTCCGAGCATAACAGGTATGCCAACCAGTATCAGAGAGAATTGAATAAAAGAAGGATCTACAGGTAACTCAGATTACCTCAACCTCGCGTTCGAGTGTAATTCCAAATTTCTCAAAAACAGAATCTTTTATCTGCTCAGACAGATCGAATAACTCGTTTCCCTTAGCATTTGCGAGGTTTACAATAACCAAAGCCTGTTTGTCATGAACAGCAGCATCTCCGATCCTTTTTCCTTTCCATCCGCACTGCTCAATCAGCCAGCCTGCAGCAAGTTTCATTCCGCCTGAGGGATCGTTGAATACAGGTAATTTCGGAAATTTTGCTTTAAGATCGCTTACAACGGAACTTTTTACAACAGGATTCTTAAAGAAACTGCCGGCATTGCCAACCTGATCGGGATCAGGAAGCTTACTCTGTCGGGTGCTGATTACGATCTTTCGCACGTTTCCAAGCGATGTGGAGCCCAGTTTATTGATCTCCTCTTTGAGTGATCCGTATTCAAGACTAAGTTTGGGATGGGTTGAAAGCCTGAAATATACTTTTGTGATGAGATATTTGCCTTTGAGTTCAGTTTTGAAAATACTGGTTCTGTACCCGAATCTGCATTCTTCATTTGTAAATTCTCTGATGGAACCATCCTCGAGGGATATTGCCCTGACCTTTTCAACTGTGTCTTTTACTTCTGCTCCGTAAGCTCCAATATTCTGGACAGGAACTGCACCCACAAGCCCGGGAATAAGAGAAAGGTTTTCAAGTCCTCCAAGTCCGTTGTTTACAGTCGATTCCACGAGTTTGTCCCAGATCACTCCCGCTGCTGCGGAAACGATGATATCATTTCCCTTTTTGCCTTCCAGGGTTATTCCTTCCATTTCCGGATGTATAATGGTACCATGGAAATCGCCTGTAAAAAGTACATTGCTTCCACGTCCAATAACAAGATAATTCTGATCTGATCCCTTATGCAGCTTAAAGAAATGAATTGCATTTTCTTCCAGCTTAAATGTAGCAAGATGATCTGCCCTTACATTCAGGCCGAAAGAGTTGAATTTCTTTAATGAAATGTTCTCGTAAATCATTTTATCAGAGTATCCGGTGTAAAAATATAAAAACAGGGGATAACGAAAAGATGCGTAGCTAAATATTTTTAAAGGTAACTTGTTTGTGGTCACTTTGCAACAGACCTCTAAATATTTGTTATTTAAAATGATTTGTTTAATTTTATACCTGTATGTCAGAAAGATAGATGTAAATGAAGCCGGTATTAACAGCAGATTCACTTGTAAAAAGATTCGGTGATATTGTAGCAGTCGATAATAT
>CAZCQC010000072.1:0-4396 GCA_964500155.1 uncultured Rikenellaceae bacterium
TCTGCGTTATCTGCGGGAAAAAGAAAAGTCTCCCGCTGATTCCGCTGATTTTCGCAGATAAGAATATAAAGATTTAATTATTTACCTTAACAACAACACAATTATTCAGAAGTACATCCATAAGGAAGCCGGAGCAATTACCCCTGATTGTGATCTGTTCTCCTGTTCTGAAATTTATTGCCCCGGTATTTCCCTGCAAAGTGCATATAACCGAAGAAATCTCACTGCCGGAATTCAGAGAAATTGTCAGGGCATTATTTTCACCTGGTTTGACCGATTGAATAATCCCGCTGACTTCAACTATGTTGTTTACGTATTTTATGGTAGCAGCATTTTCGTCGCTTTCAAAAGCTTTTAAAAGATCTGTTGCTGTTAAAACAAAATCGGGTTTGACTTTCTGAAGATCCTTAGGCTTTAAGTTGTACATATACAGTCCGAACAATACGCCTGCAAGAGCGATTACCGATACAGCGACCAGAACTATTTTGTATGATGTTTTCATAGTATTTTTTTAAACACGGAGTTTCACGGAGTTATTACGGAGTTACACTGAGTAAAGCATTGATAATTTGAAATTTAGAATGTAATTACATTGTAATTACATATTTTTCCTCCGTGTAACTCCATGGTTTTTACTCCGTGCGACTCCGTGGTTAACAACATTTTATATCAATTAAAATATTAAAGTGGTGAATATTTTATTGTAACCGTAACTTCAAGATTTTTAGCAATTTTGTCTCTTACCACCCCCGGAATATTTATCTTATAATCTTCAGGGCTGATAAGGAATTTTGAGCTGGCATTTATTCCGCCCGAAATTACCTCGATTGTCCCTTTTGCATTGATTTTATTTGTTGCATCCCGGATTGTTAGATCTCCTTCAACAGTAACATCATATGTTCCGTTCTTTGTAAAATTTACTGACTGAAGATTTGTGATCTTTCCCTTAAAAGTTGCTTTAGGGAATTTATCTGACTCCAAATAGTTTTCATTGAAGTGTTCTTCCATAAGTGCTCTGTCAAAATGAAATGATTTAATCAGGACCTGGAAGACAAGGTCGCCGGTTGAAATATCAAGGACGCTTGCAACCTGGTTATTATCAGCTTTTATGTCTTCCATTTGTGTATGACCATAAAAGCTTATAAATCCGTTTTTAGTCATGAACTTCTGGGCGTTAACAGAAGTAACCAGACTTAAAATGATGACTGATAAAAATAAGCGCTTCATAAATAAATGTATTATATAAACTTTAAGCAAAATTCACATAAGCAAAAATCAAGCCGTATCTTTAATTCTTCAGGGTAAATACCCTTGATATATTAAATCCGAAATGAATATCCCCTTTTAACCAGCTTCCTGTTGTTTCTCCGATGAATCCCTTTTCGATCATGGCCACAGAATTTGTAAATATGAGCTGGAACACGTGACCCCCTGTTTCGATATCAAATCCAACCGACAAAGGATCATAAACCTGCTGGCTCATATAGGTTTTAGGATTTGCAAGATAGTAATACTCTGCATTCAGGCTAATCCTTTTTGTAAGCTTCAATCTTCCTCCGGCACCTAATGCGAACAAATCGTTTGGGTCGATTTCTGTTTCAACCAGATTGCGGTGTACATAAGAAGGAGTAAGCTGGAGAGAAAGTCCCTGGTTAATCTTCCGGGCTATCAATATCTGTCCGACATACGACAGCCTCGATGAAAAATAATTTGTTCTTGACGGATCAGCCCACCTGACTGACTTCACTGCCGCGGCTGAAAAAAGCGAAACAGATACCGGCATAAGACGCTCTCCTGACGATTGTCTTAGCAATGTAAACTTTGCAAATCCATCAAAAGTCTTTTCATAGGTTCCCCTCCCTATTCCAACCATTAACCAATCGAGGATTCCATATTCAAGTCCGAAATGAATATTAGCCTGGTCAAGTCCAAAAAACTCATAGGCACCCGAGTTAATCCGGCCAAACCGGTGAGAAATCCTGAAATCCAGCTGTCCGGGAGGCATCCTTTCAATCGAATGACCGTTCATTATTCTTGTCGACTTAAAAGTCGCAGTAGCATAACTTATTTCAGGTTTGGTATCTTTATTCAGGAGATCCATCAGGTCCTCCTGGCCAACCATGATTAAAGTGATAAGAGAGAAAAGAATGGAAAAGTATAACCTTCTCATAAGATTTAATTTAAATTTTGAAGTCAGTTATTTAGCATGCCTTTACTTACCCATAAATCGAATTGTGTTATCAGGCAGGCTTTAAGTTTACCTCCATTCTTCGGCATAGCCGAATAAGTTCCGGTTTGTTTTATTGAACCTGCTATAGCCGTCGACCTTGTCTGAACATCTGCATAATTTTCAAGACGGATACCATTACCTGAACCAGCCGCTGTTGCATTTGAGTGACATGATAGGCAATTATTTGCAAGCAATGGTATTATTTTCCCGCTGAAGGTCACATTTGTAGTATCACATGCAGAATTCAAAGAAGGATATAATGCTTCCTCACTGTCGTAGTAACACGATCCCAACAGCACCAGAATAATGGCAACAAATGTAAGGGGTGAATAAATTCGCTTCATATTAAAATAATTGCTAATTGTTCAAAAATCCGTTCCTGATCCATATATCAAACTGCCGGATCCTGCATGCAGAGAAAAAACCGGCAGGAGGCATTCTTGGAACACCTGTACCATTCAGCGATTTAATTAGTAATCCGTTTGATGCCAATGTTGCTACATTGTTATATGATACAAGTGAAATATTGCCTGATGGAGAAGTTCCGCTGTGGCATCCTGTACATGAAGTCTGAATTACCGGCCAAATTGTGCCTGAAAAGGTGACCGGATTAATTGTATCGCATATTTCACCACAAGTTTCATTCAGGGCACCGTAGCTGATCCATTTCCTTATAGAATCTTTTTCTGCCAGAGTGAGCTGATTGCTGCCTGCCGGAGGCATTTTTTCTTCCCCGGAGGCAAGAGTGATCACTTTGTAAAGCTTACTTTCTCCGGGATTTCCCGGTGTCACGGCTTTCATTGCGGTAGTGTAACTTGCAAAAATATATCCTTCTTCATGAGTTATTGCATCATGGCATCCGGTAGAAGCACATCGCGATACCAGTACAGGAAGAATGTCCCTTGTAAAACATGCCCGCGGATTTACGTATGGATCGTTACCATTCCCCGTTCCCTCTGGGCAGACAGTTAACTGAGCCCCCTGTTCAATCCATAATCTTATCAATATTCTGTTCTCAAGGGAAAGAGGCCTGTCGGGAGGCATTTTATTTTCACCCGCAGTTGCAATTATTGCTTTATAAACTTCACTGGCCAGAGGATCACCCGGAACAACAGAATGGCTGATATCAAGATAATTATTTAGTATCAGATCAGATTCTCCACTTCCGTCGTGACAACCCGTGATAGAACAACTGTTTTTAAATACCGAAAGCACATCCCCCTCAAAACAAACTTCCGGAAGATTGGAAAGATCTGCTGTATGTGTACATGAGATAATCCAGGAAACAGTTGTGATCATCAAAATGGAAACAAGAAACAGATAGATCTTATTGATTTTCATAAATCGTTAATAAGTTATAAACTAAATATATTTATTAAATATACTCTATTCCTGGCTAAATATTATATCAGGGGACGTGATAAATAGCATCCTGAATTCATGTTCAAAGTTTGGTGTGAAAACATTCTTATCCAAATTATTCCGGATCTCCTCCATTGACCAGAACCTCCCGTCGTCAATTTCATCTCTGTTTATAACTGGCTGGTTTTCGGAACTCCCCATAAATGAATAGACAAGTTCTTTTTCCCGGGGTGATTCCCAGATATACTTCTTTACTAATTTGCAGGTGAATTCTTTCAACCCTGTTTCCTCCATGGTTTCTCTTTTCAGAGCATCTTCAGGAGTCTCCCCCGGGCTCATATGTCCGCCGACTGAAGTATCCCAGTAGCCGGGAAGGAGATCCTTTGTCATGGCACGTTTCTGTAAAAACAGATCTCCTTTGCTGTTAAGGAGATGCATATGGACAACCGGATGAAGAAGTTTACTTTTGCCGTTATGGCAAATATGCCGGGGAGCACGGGAGATTTCATTGCCCTCTTCATCCACTACAGGAAATAATTCATTTGAATCCGAATAATTCACCTTGCAAATTATAAAACCTTAAAGATCGGAAAGATTTTGATTTTTTTTTAACCCATCCTCTGTGATACATTAACCCTATCCCCAACCCTTCCCCTTAAATGTAACTACTCTCTATACACATCTTCTTTTTTTTGGAATCTGATAATTGAATTGATATTCTTCATTTCTCAGTCATTCCGATAACTGTCAGAAACAAAGACTATAAAAGTTCCAAAGCCCTGTAAGGGGTTAACAAGGAAGTCA
>CAZCQC010000073.1:0-3276 GCA_964500155.1 uncultured Rikenellaceae bacterium
GAAATGAAGAGAGTAATTTATTCAGCAGTTTTCCTTACTGTATTGGTACTTGCTACATCACTGGCTTCAGCCCAGTCGAAAGAGACACGGAATGTTAACGGTTTCACAAAAGTAAGCTTTGGCGTTTCAGGTGATCTGTTCATAAAAATTGGTCCTGAATTCCACCTGACCATCGAAGGGGATAAGAGTGAACTCAACGAGATTCAAACAGTTGTATCGGGCGACAGGCTGGTCATTAAAAAGGAGAACTGGCGTTTTTCTTTCAGAAATGATGAGAGGGTGACAGTAAATCTCACTATGCCGGAACTTGAGGGAGTGGGAGTTTCAGGCTCAGGTAAGGCTGAGATCATGGATCCGGTGGAGGCTGATCGACTGAGCCTTAATGTAAGCGGCAGCGGTAAGCTGTTAACTGATGACCTTAATGTGGATAATCTTGATTGCGGGATATCAGGTTCCGGTGATATAATTCTTGGTTCCGGAGGGAGTGTGGATTCCGGAGATATTTCTATCAGCGGATCGGGAGGCTTTTCAGGTGAAGGAGTAGAAATTGATCATCTGGAAGTAAGCATCTCGGGCAGCGGTAACTGCCATTGCAGAGCAGGAGATTCACTTGATGCACATGTTTCAGGTAGCGGTAACGTAACCTATACAGGTAATCCTAAGGTAAATGCAAGGGTCTCGGGATCAGGCCATGTAAGATCAAAATAGCAAAATTACTTTCTTATAATTTTGATCACGCCATTATCCTCAACTTTTATGATGGATGATGGCGAATTTTTATTTGTGTCTGTCTGCCTGTATTTCACAACATAGTCGGCTGATCTGATTATCTCATCTTCGATTTCGGAGAAATGTGCTGGTGACGGAGCTTCACTGAAATTGGCTGATGTGGAAATAACAGGTTTTCTGAAACGGGTGATCAATTCATTGCAGAAATCATCGTTGCATACCCTGATACCGACCGATCCGTCATCATTGCAGACTCCGGATGCAAGATTTTTACCTTTGGGATAAATAATAGTCAAAGGTTTATCGGAAACTTCCAGTATTTCTCCGGCAACTTCGGGAATATCTCTTACATATCGTTCAAGCATTGTAAATCCGTTAACAAGGATTATAAGACTTTTACTTTCCCTTCTTTTCTTGATCTTAAAGATCTTCTCAACAGCATCCTGATTTGTCGCATCACACCCCAGTCCCCAGATGGTGTCGGTCGGATATAGAATAATTCCTCCCTTTATAAGAACACTCAATGCTTGCCTGAGATCTTCTGTGAAATTAATTTCATTCATTATGATATTTTTTTTACCACGGAGTCACACGGAGTTTGCACTGAGTGACACGGAGTAAAAAACAGTGAACGGCGAAGCCCTCGACGAAGTCAAACTCCGTTAAACTCAGTGAAACTCTGTGGTTAAATTTCATAAATAACTACTTTTAAAATACTAATTTCAAGACTTTCATCCTCTGCTTCATTTCATTAATAACCTTCTTTTCTTCCTCAACAGAATCAGCTTCAAATGTTACTGAAAACCGGATATATTTACCTGCATCGTCCCAGGGTACTGTAGATATCAGGGATTCCCTGATAAGAAATTCCGAAAACTCAGAAGCGGTATTAAATACTCTTCCATTCTCAGTTCCTGCAGGAGCTTTTACATAGCAGAAAAATGTTCCTTTTGGCTTTTTTGCATCAAAGCCAATTTCTTTCAGGGCTTCAATAAGCAGATCAAATCGCCTTGAATATTTTGTAACAGTCTTCTTTGTTATTTCCGGATGTTTTAATGCTTCAATTGCGGCTTTCTGAATTGCCCTGAACTGTCCGGAGTCAGTATTGTCCTTGACAGTTCCGTATGCTTTTACCGCCTTACTGTTTCCGCAGATAAATCCTATCCTCCACCCTGTCATATTAAAGGCTTTTGACAGTGAATGTACTTCCATTCCGACTTCCATTGCACCCTTAACAGAAAGAAAGCTGAGTGGTTTCTGTCCGTCGTAAGTCAGTGCACCATACGCTGCATCATTGATAACTATAATATTGTTTTTCAATGCAAAATCGACCACATTTTCAAAGAATTCAATATTCGCCACAGCACCTGTCGGATTATTCGGATAATTCAGGTAAAGCAACCTGGCCTTTTTAAGAACCGGTGAAGGGATCATTTTTAAATCAGGTAAAAATGAGTTTGATTCTGTCAGCGGCAGGTTAAACACTTCCCCTCCCAGGTACTTTGTGTAAGTTGCAGTGACAGGATACCCCGGAACCGTAGTCAGTAGGATTTCGCCGGGGTTTACAAAACAGAGCGGAAGCATGGCCAGTGCCGGTTTCGATCCTATTCCATGGATGATTTGTTCAGATGGCACGATGCCGGAGAGCCCATAAATATTTTCGAGATACCGGGCTGCAGCTTCCTGGAATTCAGGGATTCCATTGTCTGCATACCATCTGTTTTCAGGTTTCCCGGCTTCTTCTGATAACGCCTTTACAACAAGGCTGTCAGCCGGCCAGTCAGGTTCACCCACACCCATATCAATTAAAGTCACTCCGGGATGTTCTTTTTTTGCTTCTGCTTTTGCCCGTTTTATAAGCTCAAACTTGTATATGGCCGTTGATTTCCCGAAGTTACTGCCACCAAGTCTCTCTGCGATCTTATCATCAAAAAAATTATTCATCTGTTTCTGTTTGTGATTCTGTTGTCCAATAATTATTCTGTGGCAAATGTAATAGATTAACAGATATGAGGCAGATAAAAAATATCCATGAATGATTCCACTTCTCACTTTTTTTGTTGAAAAAGAAGATTAAATTTGATAGAGATTTATCAAGAGTTAATTATACCGGATTTTCAACAGGGAGATGGATGTTCCTTAAATATATATTACTATGAGCAAATACATTTACTTGACCTGTACCCCTGAAGCACTAGTTGCTTCTATGCTTCCTCCTGAAGGATTTGGAATGTACCTTTCAACCGGAACAAAAAAAAGGAATAAAAGCCAGACTGTTTTCTTTGAGGTTGACCTCAATAAGATTGAAAATCTTATTGATACGGCCAGTCTGAACAAAAGATGTGTCGCAAAAGAGGACGGAAGTCCCAAGAGTTCTGTTTACCTGTCGGTTTACAGAGTCCTTGAAACAGTTCCTGTCGATGCTCTGAAGTCCCTTTACCTGACCACCGATCACGGAGTTGTACTTGAGTTAAAAAGAGCACCTTATGACAAGGACAAAGAGGTGAAAAACGCCCTTCATCTCTACCAGGAACTGAATCCTGTCAC
>CAZCQC010000074.1:0-10937 GCA_964500155.1 uncultured Rikenellaceae bacterium
TTGTGCTGTGCAGATATTTGATGTTGCTCTCTCTCTTTTGATGTGTTGTTCTCGTGTCTGCAGTGCCATTCTCAGAGCCTGATTTCCCTGCGCGTCTACCGACACTCCTATTATTCGTCCCGGCATGTTTCTCTTAAGCTCATCGCGGGTGGCAAAAAAACCGGCATGAGGACCTCCGAAGCTCATCGGAAGACCAAATCTCTGATTTGATCCGACAACTATATCGGCATCCCATTCACCAGGAGGTGTCAGGAGAGTGAGGCTCATAAGATCTGCTGCTACCCCAACAAGCAATCCAGCCGAGTGAGCTTTACCGGTGAATTCCCTGTAATCCTTTATCTGCCCCGATGCGGCAGGATACTGAACAAATGCTCCGAAAAATGATCGATCAAAAACAATTTCATCATATTTTCCTCTAACCAGCTGAATACCCAATGGTTCAGATCGAGTTGTAATCACATCCAGGGTCTGAAGGAAAATATCATCATCAACAAAGAACTTGCTGGCACCTTCTTTAACGGAACTCCGCGACCGTGCATTGAACATCATTATCATGGCTTCAGCTGCAGCTGTCGATTCATCCAGAAGTGAGGCATTGGCAATCTGCATACCTGTAAGTTCTATGATCATAGTTTGAAAATTCAGTAGAGCTTCAAGTCTGCCCTGCGAAATTTCTGCCTGATAAGGTGTATAAGAAGTGTACCATGAAGGATTCTCAAGAACGTTCCGTATTACAACCGATAAAGGAGCAACTCCGTAATAACCCTGCCCGATAAATGATCTGAACTGTTTGTTTTTTGTACCGATCTTCCGGATATAGTTCAGATATTCAAACTCACTCATGGCTTTGGGTAGCCTGAGAAGCTTTTCAAGTCTGATCGCCCGCGGGATTGTTTTATCAATTAAATCGTCGAGCGATCCAACACCGATTGTTTTAAGCATCTCCGGTAATTCATGATCACGCGGTCCGATGTGGCGATTAATAAAAGAATCTGATGACATATTATTAATATTTATAATTTATAGTATACTGCTTCATTCTGCTGAAGCTGTGAAAATAGCAAATAGAAATTAGTAAAAAAACGTGAAGGGTCAGTTGTGGATAAAATATGGATTTGATTCAATTTCAGTACCTATCGAAGTACTGCTTCCATGCCCCGGGTATACGAGCGTTTCCGCCGGCAGGGTAAATAATTTATTTGTGATACTGTTTATAATTGTCTCATAATTTCCTCCGGGCAGATCCGTTCTCCCGATAGATCCTGCAAAAAGAGCGTCGCCTGTAAAAACGACATTATCGTTCCGCGAATAAAATGCAATGCCGCCGGGGGAATGGCCCGGAACGTGAATAACTGATAGTTCCGTTTGTCCAAATGAAATTTTTTGGCCATCTGTCAGGTATCCTGCAGGCTCAGGGGGCTTTTCCATTGACAATCCGAACATCTGTGCATGATGTATTGAGTTTCTCCGATTGGAGGTGTCATCGTTATGGCAATATGCTCCGAGACCATATTTTTCCATCACAAAAATATCTCCGAAAATATGATCCAGATGGCAATGCGTGTTCAGTAAAAGGACCGGTTTTAGTTTTCTCTGCTCTATCAGATTTATCAGATCATTGAATTCTGCCCGGTCATAGCAGCCACAATCAATTATGACACAATCTCCTGACGTATCAGCCAGAATATATGTATTTACGTCTATCGGATTAAAAACCTGCTTGTATATTTCCATATGAAAAATTATTCGCTGGCAGTTCCCTTAAGCATTGGCACAAAAACAAAACTGCCATGTGATGAATAATCAAAATCATTTTCACTTTTTCGAATCACAAGGGTCATCACCTGCGAAATACTGTTTCCGAGAGGAACAACCAACCTGCCGCCGATCTTAAGCTGAAGGGGCAGTTTTTCAGGTATCTCCTTCGTGGCTGCAGTAATTATGATACCGTCGAAAGGTCCGTACTGGGGTTTTCCTTCATAACCATCGCTGTAGAAAAAGTCAGCCGTATATCCAAGCGATGCCAGTGTCCTCTGGGCTTTAAGGTATAGCTCCCTGTAACGTTCTATGGTATAGACTTTTGCTCCCATTTCTGCAAGGATTGCGCATTGATATCCCGATCCAGTCCCGATTTCAAGGATCTTGTCCCTCTTTTTTACGTGAAGCAACTCGGTCTGGACTGCTACGGTATAAGGTTGTGAGATTGTCTGGCCCGAAGAAATGGGGAAGGCCTTGTCGATATATGCATGGTTGAGAAAGGCAGGATCCATGAAATCATGTCTTGGTACAGTGTTTATTGCCCTGAGGACCTCCTCGTCGGTAATGCCTTTGCGTTTGAGCTCTTCAACAAGTAATTTCCGTTTCCCTTTGGCTAAAAATGAATCTGTCATCAAAAATCAGATAGAATGTGCAGGTAAAGATGGCAAAAAATCATGAACCACAAAACAGGTATTCCTAATCAGGGAAGAGGTCCGAGGTGCGAGGATCAGCGAACCTCTGCGGATTTTCATCTGCGGAACTCAGCGAGAACAAAAAATTTCTCGCAGATTTACGCAGAGTTAAACGCAGATTTACGCAGAGCTAGAGCTTTAATAATACAAGGTTGTATTCATGGAATAAATTATCTTTAGGTAAGAGAAAAATTGCCAAGTGATATATAGATGGGACTGGTTTGCGTCAGGATGCTTTCGAAAAGTACCACCTCGTTAACATGTATGACCTGTAAATGGTGATCTCTGTATTTTTCAAGAACGGATTTAAAATTTTCATTATCCCTGACTGACTTTACTCGTCCAAGGGTCAGATGAGGTTTGAATTCCCGCTCTCCTGTTACGAAACCATTAAGTTTTAATCCTTCTGCAATAATCTTATTAAGCTGAATAAGTCTTTCCGCTGATCGAATGCCTGCCCATAAAACCCTTGGATCTCTGAAATTTTTAAAAACGCCTGTTCCTGTCAGATTGAAATCGAATTCACCAAAACCTGTGCAAGTGTCGCTTAACATCCTGTTTAGAATCGTGATTCTCTTTTCATCCGTATCGCCAAGAAATGCAAGTGTAAGGTGAATATTGGCCGGATCGACCCATGTGATGTTGTCGGCTCTAAGTATAGTTTTCAGCGAAGAGAACATTTTTAGCAGTTCGTCTTCCGGACTCACTTTGACAGCAATAAATATTCTTTTCATTAAAAAAAATTACAGTGACTGCTAAAGATTACCTGCTTCCAGTTCTTTCAGGATTATTTCCATTACGGCATCTTCTCCAAACGGATCATATTCTGCCTTAAGGTCTGTGCCGAAAATACGTGCAATGCCCTGCCAGAAAGCCGCTGAAAAATTGCCGCGGTATTGACGGATAAGCTCATAGGAAGTATTGAGTGTCTCCCTGTCAATAAGCTTGAGGAGTAATCTCCCCTGTGTTATTGTCATATCGCGCACATCATCTTCGTATTCGCCGAAAATGTCTTTTTCAGCCTGCCTGAGATATTTTTTCCTGTCCCGTTCATCAGAGATATTTTCGAGTCCCTCATTGATCGACCCTAACCTGGCTCTTACCACTAATGCATAAGGATAGACCTTTTTAAGGTTATAGATAAGTCTTTGGTATCTGTAGAATGGAAATTTCTTACCGGTCGAAGAACGACCTACTATAACCACCTCTTTAATATTTATTTCAGGAAGGCTTATCCCTTCTCTTTCAACAGAATGAAGACGATAATAATTTTCAGGTAAAGTGTCATTTAATTGTTTGATAGTATCATTCTGTCCGGATAAATTAGCCAGAAAAATCAGGGATATCAATATTGAAAGGAGAAATCTCAATAGTTGAATGTTTGGTACAAAGGTATCAAATTGCGGGCCATTTAATTAAACACCTGTTTGCTATTCAAATTGTCCAAAACCTGTTTTTATATAATTTTATTTAATTGTATATTGTATTAAAATTTAGTCACTTTCTTAACCTCTTGCCTTGAATATTACCAGCTTTAGTAAAGTTGACAGATGGATAGAAAAGATCCTGGGCTATCCTGGTATTAACGAGGATACACTGCGTCAGAAAAAGATGTACTGGTTAGCAGGAGTTGCTGTTACATCAATGATTTTATGTCTGACTCTGGCATATCATTTCATTTTCCCGCAGTTAAAAATCCTCATTTATTACGGACTGTTCATCGGTCTTATTTTCCTTCAGGGGGTCGTTTATCCATTAATTTTCCCTCGTGGTTATGATGCCAGGAAAGTATGGCCCATGTTTATAAACCAGACACTGGTGGCTTTGGCCACATTTTATTGTATTCTTAAATTGGGAGGAATTCCAAACTCAGGAGGGTTGATCATCGTCGGCCTTGCCCTTGTGTTCTTTTCTCTCAATTTCAAAAGGAAGATACACTCTTTGCTGATCTTTGGTATTTATGTGATTACAGTTATCTCTGCTGGAGTTCTGCACCCCTATCTTTCTGTTCCGGCTGAGATGACTCCTGATGTTAATATATCATTGTTCGTAATAAATTTGCTTTGGATTTCGGGATTTGCCATAATCTTTGTGATGAACTTTATTTCTCTGCGGGTCAGGCTTGAAACACTTGAAGCCAGGCGTCTGAAAGAATTGAATGAAGCAAAGACGAAGCTCTATACAAACATAACTCATGAGTTCAGGACACCCCTGACAATAATTACGGGAATGATTGACCTGATAAAGGAAGAACCAGATAAATGGCTGGATGAGGGTTGTGAAAAAATTAACATTAACTCCGGAATCCTTCTTAACCTGGTGAACCAGATGCTTGATCTTTCAAAACTTGAAGCAGGGGCTATGCCTGTAAAGATGATAAAGGCGGATATTAATCACTACATAAAATATATTGTCGAATTATTTCGTTCGACGGCTGAACAAAAGCGGATAGAGCTTACCTTCATTCCGGGTGATCAGGATATGATCCTCGATTACGACCCGGAAAAGACATTGCAGATCATTTCGAATCTCCTTACCAATGCACTTAAGTTCACACAGAATAATGGAAGGGTTGTAGTCGAAATTGCCGGCAAAGACAAAGAAAAGTATAAAATACGTGTAAGTGACAACGGCCCCGGAATTCCTGAAGATCATCTGCAATTTATCTTCGACCGTTTCTACAGGGGGAATGGGAATAATACTGGATCGGGACTCGGACTTGCCCTCACCAGGGAACTTGTGAATCTGATGAATGGAAGTATTACCGTAGAGAGTATTTATGGCGAAGGAACAGAATTCACTGTTGAGCTCCCGGTAACATTTAATGCACCTGTGCGGGAGGCTCCTGAATTTAATGAACTTATAAACAGAATAACCGGAAATTTCTCTCCTATAACAAAAACTGATACTTTATCGAGTCTTAACGACTGCCTCCACGACAAAAAACCTTTACTGCTTGTTGTGGAAGATAACAGAGATGTAGTCAGCTACCTGATTTCCTTCCTGGAAAAAGAATATAATATAATTATTGCAGTCAACGGTGAAGAGGGTATTAATAAAGCAATTGAATTCGTCCCTGATATTATCCTGAGCGATATCATGATGCCGGTACTGGATGGAATTGAAATGATGAAAATTGTTAAGGGCGATTTCCGGACAAGTCACGTTCCGGTAGTAATGCTGACAGCAAAGGCTGATATAGAATCCAGGATCGAAGGAATTGAGTTTGGGGCAGATGCATATCTGGCAAAACCATTCAACAGGGAGGAGCTTCTTGTACAGCTGAGATCTCTGATTGGCCTCAGAAAAAAGATGCAGGAGCGTTATGCCTCAATAGGGCATCTTTCGCTTGTTGCCGGGAAAGACTTTCATTTAGAGGATACATTCATTAAAAGAAGCCGGGAAATTATGACATCCAATCTCAGCGATGAAAATTTCGATATCCAGAGTCTATGCAACGGGATGGCCATGAGCCGTACCCAATTCTACCGTAAATTCAGGTCGCTCACAAACAGAACTCCAAATGATTATTTACGGACTCTCCGTCTTCATAAGGCAAAGGATCTGCTGACCGGTTCAGATATGACAGTTACAGAAGCTGCGTACAGGACAGGGTTTAAGAATCTCTCTCACTTCAGTAAAGTATTTTCCGAAGAATTCGGGGTGAATCCAAAAGAGATAAATAAATAAGAGTTCTTTCGCTAAGCCTCTCCCCTTCCACTGCTCTCACTCTCTCCTGCCCTCCCAACTGAAAATTTGGCACTGTGGGCAAAATAATCGGGACTTATAACAAAATCTTTTCTGTGCCACACTCTTAAATTGTGACTGATAAGTAATTATTAACCAATACCTGAAATTATGAAAACAAAGAACTTAATTATCAGTATCTGCATGTTAATGGGCGTAATGGTTTCTCAAGTATTTGCTCAGGAAAAAGACAAAAAAACGGAGCAGGGATGGTTCGAATCGGGTTATTATACTCCGGTCTTTTGTGGTGACGAAATGACGGATTATTTATGGCCCGGTACAGTAAGAATACACTATGTTAAACATGATAAAGACAGAGACGGAATAGTTGATTGGGAAATTGATCAGATGAAAGGGGAAGCTGAAAGTTATTTCACAGGAGAGGTTTTCAAAGTAAAGGAAATCGACAGGACAGACAACTCCACTTATCTGGCCTGGCGTTATAATCTCATTGGAAATAATGGTTCCCATTACATAGGCACACTTACTTTGATTTTTGCTACAGGTGAACTGATTGTTGGCAAAACGGTTTGCCATTGATATAGAAGCTGTTTCCCTATTGCTTAACCAAAAAAAAAGATTATGAAGACATCAACGAGATTATTACGATTTATGGCTTGCATCTGTATACTGGCTGCATGCTCAAAAGATAATGACTTTTTTGGAGACGATCAGAATGATCTGAAATATAATTCTGAGAAGTTTTGTAATACTAACCATGGCCTCGATCAGGACAGGTATTTAGTTATGAGAAGCACCGGATTGAAAGTGCACTACAGAATTATCGGTAAAGGTCCGATCGATATGGTATTTATTCCGGGATGGACCAATCCTCTCGAAGTATTTACAAAACAGTTTGATTATTTCAGAGATAAGGCCCGTTGTATCTACATTGACGTTCCAGGTCAGGGACTCAGTGATGCTCCTGAAGGCATTCAATTTACAATGGGATTAATGGCTGATGCAATTTATGAGGTTGTTAAGAAAGAAGGAGTGAAGAGATTCGTGGGAGTTGGATTCAGTATGGGGCCTGTCCCCCTGGGTCAGTTTGAACTGAAACATCCGGGTATGATTACAAAACTCGTAAATCTTGATGGTAGCTTTTACCCCTGGCCACCTGTTGGAGATCCAAACAGAGATCAATTTATTGCTGAAACTGATGGTTTCTGTGATTGGATTGAGACCTGGGGAGTTGCAGAAAAGCAATGGTTTGGAAGTTTACTGGTATCGGATTCTTCTCCAGAAGATCTGAAAGAGTTTTGCGAATACTTCTTTGAATTTCCGAGTTGGCTGATGGCTAACATATACAGGAATTACACACGTGAAGAAGTAAATCAACCAGTAGGCTGGACATTTCCGATATTGAGTATTTACAGTGCTGAGCCTTTAAATGCAGAATATGAACAACTATATTTCCCCGATGCTGATATCCACGTTATTGAAGGCGGTCATGTTGTTCAATGGGAAAAATATGAAATTGTCAATCAACTGATCTGGAAATTTGTCACAACCCCTCCAGGGAAAAGGTACGGTCATCATTGGCAGTTCGATAACAATCCCGGGATGAGATATGGACATCATGGTGGTTTTAAAAGATAATTGGATACTTCAAAAAAAATAATTGCCCTCAAAAGGATTAGGTCACCTGATTTAAGGATCAAGTAATCATAGTCTTAAAAAAGTATGGATGAGGTTTCTTGTTTCTTATTAATTTATCAATATATTTTTTGTAGTGCTACCTCAAAAAGCTAAATTTGAGGAAAGCTTCTCTATATGGCATTGCAGGTTGAAGATCTTGAGGATCAGTGTAGATACAGGCAGATTCTTAAAATTCCTTACGACGAACTGGTAAATTTTGTCCTTGATTATATAAGGAGAAAATCGGCAATTATGGTTTTTTTCTGGTCAGCTTGTATTGTCTTTCTTGGAATCGCTCTTTTCGTCCGGATCAATATAGCGGGGTACTTTCCTTTCAGGAACATCTTCATTCATTCCTGCCTGGGACTGATAGTATTCCCAATCCTGAGTATCCCTTTACATGAGCTGCTTCACATTATACCCTATTATCTTACTGGAGCCCGGAACATAAGAATCGGCATGGATCTGAAGCAGTATATGTTCTATGTCACTGCCCACCGATATGTGGCAAATGAAAATCAATTCAGGTTCGTGGCCCTGGTCCCGTTCCTGATTATATGTATTACCATGTTGTTTCTGATACTCTATCTCCCCGGATTGTGGAAATGGAGCCTTAGTTTGTTTCTGTTTATACACTCCACTATGTGCGTCGGTGATTTTGCGATGCTTAATTTTTATTCCATTCACAGGGGAAGGGAAATTTATACATGGGATGACTTTGATGAAAAAACCGCATACTTTTACGAGGAGATTTAAGAATAGTTGAAGAGATTGAAAAAGGTTAGGGGTTGAAAGGTTTAGTAAAAAGATCCCCTCCTGGGAGGGGGAGGCGTGGGTTCGAAAATTTAAAATAATATAAATCCATTATGATGAAAAAACTGATAACCATTGCTTTATTATTAGCAACTGTATATTTTACAGGACAAGCACAAAGGAAAATCGTAAATATTCCCGATCTGCCGGGATATGTTACACTCAAATGTGACTTCCACTTGCATACCGTTTTTTCCGATGGTAACATTTGGCCGACAGCAAGGGTTGGTGAAGCCTACCGCGACGGACTGGATGCATTAGCTATTACTGATCACATTGAATATAATCCTAAAAAGGATTTCATACCTGTGGATCATAATGCTGCATGGAAAATTGCAGAAACCACTGCAAGGGATTTTAATCTGATCCTTGTACATGGCGCTGAAATAACCCGAAAAATGCCTCCCGGACATGTTAATGCACTGTTCATTCAGGATGCATCGCTTTTAGCAGTCGATTCAGTAATGGATGCTTATGCAGCCGCTATTAATCAGGGTGCTTTTCTTTTGTGGAATCACCCGGGCTGGAAATCACAGCAGCCAGACGGAATTCCCAGAATGTATGATATTCACAAAACCCTTATTGAAAAAGGATGGCTTCATGGAATAGAATTCTTTAACAGCAATGAGTATTACCCTCTGGTACTCTCTTTCTGCAAACAATACAACCTGACTGTATTGGCCAATAGCGATAACCATTTTGTAATAAGCGAAGCCTATAAAGAGCCGGAATACACCAACAGACCAATGACCCTTGTTTTTGCAAAGGAAAGAACACATGATGCCCTGAAAGAAGCTATGTTTGCCGGACGGACCCTTGCGTATTTCAGGGACATGATAGCCGGGAAAGAAGAATTTGCAAAGCCATTCTTCTACCAGTGCATCTCTGTCGGGAAACCATACTTCGAAAATGAGAAAAGTGTCATGTTCGAAGTCATCAACAGATCAGATATTCCGTTTTATCTTGTAAATGGTATCACTGATGCTCCGCCATCAGTTACTCTTGCAGCAAATGGAATCACAAGGGTTGTTGTAAGCAAGAAAGTGACTTCCCCGCTTGTTTATAATGTAAAAAATGTACTTATCGGAGAAGAAGAGGTACTGAAAGTTGAATTGAAGTATTAGCCCCCCATCCCCCCTGAAGGGGGGTTAAATTAAGCCACTTTTAAGCCCCCTTTAGGGGGTTGGGGGTGTAACTTTAAAACCTTTCTTTAGCGAGTTTTAGGACATCATCCTCCTTCACAATAGGCCTCAGTCTGAATGAATATTCATATTTCTTCTCAAGCAGACGGTACTCAGGATGGATCATGGCTCCCCATGAATCATCGCCACCAACACCCATCTGTCCAAGATCGACATTCAGGTTAACAAGTTCACGTGGCTTGATATCAATTGTATGAGTATTTGCACTTTTTGCATCCTTGCGGTATTGCGATAACTTTCCTGGCGATTCAAAATCATCATGAATATTCTTAAGAGCTGCAAAGCAGATCAGCGGATTGCCTGTAACCAGAAGACCTGATCCGTTCTCATCTGTAAGAGTCAGCCAGCGAGTATCGGTTTTATATCCATTCTCCTGTGGACGGATGTATGGAACATACTGATCGTCAACTGTGCTTTCATATAGTCCTACGTCAGCCGATGTTTTTCTGTCAATATAGTTTTCATGTGGTCCCCGTCCAAACCATTTCAGATTCATGTAATCTTCAGGTAGCTGCATCTGCATGCCCATTCTAGGAATTTCAGGGACTTTGTCGGAGACTTTTGAGAACTGGTTTTTGATAATTACATCTGCAGAACTGAAAACCGTATAGGTAGTCACATATCCGGCAATCTTTTCTCCATTATAACCAGGAATGTCATATTCAAATGTTATAACAGCTTTACCCATTTCAGGCTGACTGATATTCGCTTTTTTGATTATTGCCTTTTCTCCGGCTTTCTTCCATACTCCAAGTTTCTTATCCATATCGTAACCATAATCATTATCGGTTGGCGGTCTCCAGAAATCAGGCTCCGGACCTTTGTTTATCATTGGTTTTCCCTTATAAATAAAGGACTCCATTGTACCCTTCTCAAGATCAAAAACAATTTTAATATCGCTTCCGCTTACTTCCAGTTTTTTACCTTCAGAATTCGTCTGAAGAACAGCCAGTTGATCCAGTTTAGCAGTTATGGGTTTGCCTGCTATGGGAAGCTTAAACTGGGCCGAGGCATACACATGATCCTCAGGAACATAATTCCATTCATCACTCCTCGATACCTTTAAATTCAGGAAGTATTCTGCCCC
>CAZCQC010000075.1:0-7322 GCA_964500155.1 uncultured Rikenellaceae bacterium
ATGTTAACACCCGGCATTCCATCGCCTGTGGTGGCATCGGTTACGGTTCCTGTTACAGTTGCCTGTTGCGGATTATCTGCGACTGGATTATCTGCAGCCAGTGAATAGGCTGGAATCACCAGAGCACAGAGCAGAAGAAGAACTACAATTTTCACAGGCCGAAGTAACCTGCGAAAACTTACATTTGGTCCGATGGACCAAAAGCAGTTGGGAGTTTTTTTCATACTGTTACACTGTTAGTTAGTTAATAAAAGATAGATATTAGGATTATTTAATTGGTTTTCGGTAATTGGTTATTGGTAATTGGTTATTGGTTATTCGTTGTTTGCTCTTGTTGCTGGTTGTAGGTTTCTGGTTGCTGATTCGCATAATTAATTTTAAATTCCTTTTTATAGTGTTCCTTCCTAAAGTCCGCCTTTGAAGGATACCGTTTCAAAGTCCCCCTTTGAAGGATCCCGTTTCAAAGTCCCCCTTTGAAGGATCCCGTTTCAAAGTCCCCCTTTGAAGGGGGTAGGGGGATGTATTAAGGTTTACAAAAACAAAAAACATGAGTAAGTGTAAAACTTACACTCATTAATTTGCACTTCTATATTCCGATGATTTTAAATGTTGTCAGATCAGTGTTGAGTTTAAAGGTTAGTAAGGTTAGGGCTCTTAAAAAATGTTAATAAAGCAATGCAATTTAAATAACTTGTTTCGGAAAAACAAGCATGTTTATCAGATTTCTTGATTTATCTGCAATAAAATCCCGGAAAAATCTCAGTTTGAGGTGGTAACATTTCCTGTTTTTTCGTCAAATTCGCAGATGACCCTGAATCCCACATTGAAACAATCGGAATACCACCAGATGCTTTTTGGTATCTGGGGATCGGTCCTGAGCCACGATTCGGTTCTTGTATAATCGCGGGCAGCACTTCTTACGAGACCTGCAGGATTAATAAATGTGCCCCCCCTGATCACATGCTCTTCACCGCTCTCCGGACCTCCGGGATCCTTTAATGTTCCCTGAGGATAGCTTGAATATGTATCAGGCTGGTACCAGTCACGACAGAATTCTGCAACATTACCTGCCATGTTTTTCAAACCGAAAGGATTAGCCTTAACAAAATCCGGAGTTTGGGTTTTTGAAGGGCTGTTCTCCTTATATATTATATAGGTATTGATAACCGCAGTGTCGTTTTTGGAAAGCTTAGCCTTCAGCCCTGTTTTTTCGAATTTTTTAGGATCCCCTCCAAAGAAATAAGGGTCTGAGGAACCTGCCCGGCATGCATATTCCCATTCAGCTTCTGTAGGAAGACGATATGTTTTGCCAGTTACCTGCGAAAGCCACCTGCAGTAGGTTTCAGCTGCATGATAGGTGAATGAAATTGCCGGCCTTTTTCCAAGCCCCCAGCCCTGGTCAGGCTGTCCATACGGAGGTGTGGCGCCCGAAATTGCATCTACATCGCCTGCTGCCTGCATTCCGCTTCTTAATCCTTCTGTATCGGTCGTTCGTCCCTCGGCAGCCGTCTGCGCATAAAATGCCAGATATTCATCCCATGTTACTTCCACTTCAGCCATAAAGAAAGGGCTTATCTCAACATCCCTTACCGGTCCTTCATCTTCTTTTCTGAATGGCTCATCCACCGGGCTCCCCATTTTGAATGTCCCGCCGGGGATTGCCACCATATTGAACGTCACTGATGATTTTGGTATCTTTTCAGTAAAGGTTTTAAACTCATTTACAGCTGTCGGTCCGGTGAATATTTCCTTCGGAGCTGATGACACACTACCGAATGTCGTATTGCTACCATGTGTATAACCTTCTATATAATGACCTGCATTAAGATGGCAGTTTATACAGTGAAGATCGGGACTCTCTTTCTGCTGGGTATAATAAAGATGTGCATCTTCTCCTGCTTTTGTCAGTTTGGCAGGAAACAGGTTCTCATGACATTTTAAACAACTGCTGTTATAAACATGGCCTCGTGCTACCTCCAGTCTCCCACGTTCAACCCAGTCGAATGATGCCGAATCTTTTGTGTAGAAACTCCACAGATCCCTTAATCCTGTCGTACCTTTTGCCCACAAGTATCCCTCTCCTTTGGGAGGAAGATGACATTCCACACATGCAACATGGTAGCCCGATTGTGTTTCATAGTGAACTGATCTCTTCCATTCCATATCAGCCATCGGATGAATATGGCATGACATACAATATTCGTTCGACGAAGTTTTTGTTATCACCTTGCCAGCCCCGAGAATAATCAGAATCCCTACCAGCAGCCCTGGTGTGAACCATATCAGAAATTTCTTCATATCGTAAAAATGTGGTTGTCAAGATAAAAAATTATCCGATATGTAAACCAGTATTTAAGGATTTTTAAGAATCGCCCACCTGCCCCCCTGAAGGGTGGTTCTTAATAGCCCCCTTCAGAGCCTGTCCCGATCTATCGGGAGGGTTGGGGACGGCTTCTCCGTGCAACTCCGTATTAGCCTCCGTGTCACTCCGTGGTAAAAAAGAAATTAATACTTTTAGGGCTACAAATAATTTATTTCTATGAAACGACTTTATTTCATTATTATAACCATATTCCTTTGTATCAACCTCTATTCCCATCCCTGGAAACCATCTCATTATGTGATTATTGACACCGATGGGGGAATTGATGATATGAGGGCAATATCAATGCTGCTGGCTTCTCCCGATGTAAGGGTACTGGCGATAATTGTTTCCCCCGGCTCTCTTTCTGCAGAAAACTCATATATTAAAGTTAAAAGTCTTCTTAACTCATATTTTCACGAAGGGATCCCTGTCGGCATTAACAGGGTAAGCAGTTACAAATCTCCTGAATTTCCTGTCGCGCTCCTTACCAAATGGGGAAATGAAGCTGGCATTAATGCAGAGAAAGCTCCTGATTTCCTTCCTCTTATCAGTGAAATTATTACTGCTGAAAAGACCAGGATCAGTTTCATTTGTCTCGGCAGCATGTCAACAGCATATAATTCATTAAGAAAAATACCGGGTTTCGGGAATCAGGTAAAAGATTTCATCTGGAGCGCTGACGGATCTGACGATAAGGCAGGATTCAATTACAGTATAGATAAACCCAATTCAGTTGCCATGTTGAAACAGGAGATCCCTGTCAAGATAATCAGAAAATTCACTCTGAATGATGCTGTTTTCTATGATAAGGAATTTCTTTCATCGTTAGCCGGAATAAATACAAAATATGCTAATAAAATTATTTCATTCTTTAATTCTGCCGGGCCTGAAAATCATAAGTTCTCCTTTGAGGCAACTGATGAAATGACAGCCTTATTCCTGCACTACCCCGAACTTTTTATCAATAAAACATTAGGTAATGTTTCGGATTGCTTCCCTTCCGACCTTCAGGGATTAAGGGAAAGCACCATCAGGATATTAAAGGGGGAAACCGTTCCAAAAAATCAGGTTATAAAAGAAATGCCAGCAGATCCTTCATTTTATTTTGACGACCTGCTGGGTTCAGTTTCAGAAATCATTAAAAAATATGGAATGGATGAATGGAATTCGGGTGTGCTGGCGAATGAGCTTCACAGGCATCTGGGTGTTTTTGCAATTATCGGAGTTAAGATGGAATCAGAGCAAGGGAATACTTCAACACCGGTGTTGATGAATTCAGTGTCAGATCTTTTGCAGGATCAATCCCACCTCTCAGCTGTTTCAATGACGGACTTCAGGTTAGTACGGGTGCAACACCAGGTCACGGACTTCTTACTGTAATAAATGATCAGCCTGCTTCACCTTCGGTAGAATTCACATATATGAACAGGAAGATCCGGCTTACCCTGAAACCCGAAATAACCGAAAAAATAACGTCGGAGCTGAAGGAGATCAATTTTGTCTATGGACTCGACAGCAATACCTATTGGGAACTGGTAAGGAAGAATTCGATCAGGTATTGGCTGAATTTGGACAGGCATGAGATATTTGAGATCGAGGAACTGAACTGATCGGGTTTTCTGTCATCTGTCAAGGATTGCTTCGTCGCTTCCCTCCTCGCAATGACCCTGCTTTATAGTTTATAATCCTTCAGGCACTGTAATTGCGAGTCCGACGCAGGAGGACGAAGCAATCCCCTGCAGCTTGCAGAAACCCTACCTGGAGTTGTACTCATTAAAAAAATCATTCCCCTTGTCATCCGTTATTATGAACGCAGGCATATTTACCACTTTTATCTTCCTGATCGCTTCCATTCCAAGATCCTCGAAATCGACCATCTCAACCGCCTTTATATTCTCTGCAGCAAGAATTGCTGCCGGACCTCCGATAGATCCAAGATAGAAGCCTCCATATTTCTTGCATGACTCAATAACCTGCCTGCTGCGGTTTCCCTTTGCGACCATTATCAATGATCCGCCAAGACTCTGGAAGAGATCAACATATGTATCCATTCTTCCGGCGGTTGTCGGACCAAAACTTCCCGAGGCCATCCCTTCCGGCGTTTTGGCAGGTCCGGCATAATAAACGGGATGGTTCTTAAAATACTCAGGCATCGTTTTGCCTTCTTCAAGCATCTTTTTGATACGTGCATGGGCAATATCCCGGGCAACGATCAGGGTTCCCCTCAGATTAAGGCGTGTTTTTACAGGATATTTTGTCAGCTCGGCAAGTACATCCTGCATCGGCCGGTCAAGATCTATCTCAACTGGTTTTTCAAGTTCCGGTGCCTTTTCAGGCATAAAACGTGCGGGATTCTTTTCAAGCTCCTCAAGGTATATGCCGTTTTCATCAATGCGGGCTTTAATGTTCCTGTCGGCACTGCAGCTGACCCCCAGACCGACAGGGCATGATGCAGCATGTCTTGGAAGTCTGATAACCCTTACATCATGAACAAAATACTTGCCCCCGAACTGGGCTCCTACTCCATATTCATGACAGATCTTTTCGATCTTCCGCTCCCACCCGATGTCGCGGAATGCCCTACCACCTGCATTCCCTGATGTCGGAAGCTCATCCAGATTCCCGGCTGATGCTTCTTTGACAACCTTCAGTGTGCTTTCTGCTGAAGTGCCGCCGATGACCAGCGCAAGATGATATGGCGGACAGGCTGAAGTACCCAGTTCCTTGATCTTGTCTTTTACAAACTTTATCAGCGACTCTTCATTCAGAAGCGACTTGCTCTGCTGGTAAAGGAAAGTCTTGTTAGCCGATCCTCCTCCCTTTGTTATGAACAGGAATTCATAATTATTCCCTTCAGTTGAATAAATATCTATCTGAGCAGGCAGATTGGTCCCGGTGTTCTTTTCATCGAACATGCTGAACGGAACGATCTGGGAGTACCTGAGGTTTTTTTGCTGAAAAGTCTCATAAATTCCTTTTGAAAGGTATTCAGCATCATTTACACCTGTGTAAACATCTTCACCCTTTTTTCCGATAATTATTGCCGTTCCGGTATCCTGACACCATGGGAGATCTTCTTTTGAAGAGATCACAGTGTTACGGAGCATCATATATGCCACAAACCGGTCGTTATCGGTCGCTTCCGGATCGTCCAGTATCCTCCTGAGCTTTTCAAGATGAGCTGTCCGGAGATAAAACGAGAGATCTGAAACAGCTTTTTTCGCCAGAAATTCCAGTCCATGAGGATCGACTTTCAATATCTTCCTTCCATCCGATTCAACTGTTTTAACATACTCATTTGTAAGCAGGCGGTAATTTGTCGGATCCTTTTCCAGCTGGAAAGGTTTTTCGTAAGAAAAGTCAGCCATGGCGATTGTTATTTTGTTAACAATAAATTATTCGAATCTCTATCAAATATAAGAAAAATTAGGAAGAAGGATTTATTAAAACTTGCTAATCCTGAGAATATTCCCCCTACCCCTCGGAGGGGGGTTTAATCTTCAATACTTCAGATAGCTTACATAATAATTCAGTTTTAGACCCCCCTCTGGGGGGCCGGGGGGTCTATCTCTGAAAATTTAAATTTACTTTTCGCCCTGATTCCCTTCTCCGTCATATTGAGAGTGCAACACTCGACAGATTCATCATGCTGGAATACAAGGATATAATTATTTTTCAATGCCTCATTCAGAAGCTTTTCCTTTTCGTCGATCGTCTTTAACGATTCAATATCGTAGCTCATATTCCAGATCAATGGGATATGTGCCACTGTTGGAATAAGATCGCCGGTATAAACAAGGGTTTTATCTTTATACTTAATAACAGGGATCATAAGCCCGGGGGTATGCCCGAAAAAAAACCTGATTGAAAAGTCACGGAACAGCTCACATTCCTCATCCACAAGGCTGAGTTTTCCGCTCTGCAAAATTGGAAAAATATTCTCTTCCAGAAATGCATCTTCCTCCCTGGGATTATTCTTCACTGCCCACTCCCATTGTGTCCGGCTAACATGGTAAATTGCGTTTGGAAATGTCACTTCATATCCTGTTCCGGTTTTGCTTTTCACGACTCCCCCGCCGCAGTGGTCAGCATGAAGATGAGTGAGCACCACATCGGTGATATTCTCAGGTTTATATCCCCTGTTTTTAAGTCCTTCTATAAGACCTTCACCATTATGGAGATATGTATGCCTGAAGAACTTTTCATCCTGCTTGTCGCCCCAGCCGGTGTCGACAAGGATTATGTGTCCATCGTTTTCAACAATAAGCGATCTTAGAGTAAGGACGATCAGATTATTCTCATCTGAGCGGTAAACCCTCGACCATAAGGCTTTAGGAATAACCCCGAACATCGCACCTCCGTCGACTTTGAAGTTAGCAATATTAAAAAGATCGATCTTCATAAGACAAGTTTGAATACAATAATAATAAAAAAATCAATTAACCACGGAGGACACAGAGTTACACTGAGTTATCACGGAGTTCAAATCCACTTAATCCGTGAAACTCCGTGAAAACTCTGTGAAACTCCGTGTTAAAGAAAAAAATATTAATATCTTTCCAATCATTCTAAACTCTATAAACTTCAGCCAATGAAAAAGACATTCTTCACACTTATCTTTTTATTGATCGCCTCGATAATGATTGCCCAGACCGGTAAGGTTATGGACAATCTCTCGATGACCAGCAAGATCCTGAAAATGGACAGGAAATATGCCATTTATCTGCCACCCGATTATGAATCATCACAGCGCAGCTATCCTGTTCTTTATCTTCTCCACGGCGCAGGTGACGACCAGACAGGCTGGGTTCAGTTCGGAGAGATCCTTAATATTGCCGATAAGGCAATAAATGCTGGGAATGCAACTCCGATGATAGTTGTTATGCCTGACGCCAACACAGGTAAAAGAGGCTATGTAAATGACGTGAAAGGAGAATGGAGGTTTGAGGATTTCTTT
>CAZCQC010000076.1:0-6833 GCA_964500155.1 uncultured Rikenellaceae bacterium
AAAAAGATTGCTTCTCTCGTCCGTCAGCTGACGGACAGATCGCAATGATGGTGGACGCCAGTTGGATCCCCTCCTGGGAGGGGCTTGGGGTGGGTTAAGACTTTAAAACGGCGAATTAAAAATGATGAACAACGAATTAAGAAAAAAAAACAAGCAACCAGCACCAAGCACCCAGCAACAATTGAATAGAAGCAGGATGATTGTAGGAAGTGCCTGGTATCTTCTCGCTTCCTTTTTTGTTCTGGCTTTCGCTTATTTTTTCTGGTTTGGCAGCCATATTCTGTTTTTTCAGGAACAGCAATACCTGTTTCTTTACAGATCTTCATATATAAATGATTTTTTTCTTAAACCCGGCGGATTACTTGACCTTTCGGGTAAGTTTTTAACCCAGTTTTACATAAGCAAATTCGCTGGTTCAGTTATTCTGGCAACTGTTCTGACTCTTCCCGGAGTCATTCTTTTATACGTCAATAAGAAGCTGATACATGGTTCATTGTTTTCAAATCTGCTTCTTATTGTTCCCTCCGGTCTTCTCCTGCTTTTGCAGACTCATTACTATCATCTGATGATGTATGATCTTGGTTTCCTGCTGGTATTGGTATATTTCCTGGTTTCATTACACTCGGAGAGAAAGATCCTCCGGTATATCACACTGGGCCTTTTTCCTTTGTTTTATTACCTTTTAAGTGCTTATGCATTGATATTCATCGGATTATATATAATATACTGCCTCTTTTTCATAAAAGGTTACGACAAGTATTATTACCCTCTCTTTTTACTGGCCGTGGCCGGAATTTCAGTGCTATTATTCAACAGTATCTTTTTGCTGCAAAGTATAAAGCAGCTGTTCCTTTACCCCCTGCCTTTCATCAACGATTTAATGCATCAGAAACTGTTTTATGTTCTGACAGGTTATATGATTTTGTACCCGGCTCTCTGCAAATTTGCCGGTTCCGATAGTCTGAAGAGACTGAATAAAAGATTTATCATTCTTATTCCCGGAGTAATAGTTTTATGCTTAACAGTCGTTTTGCTGATAACCGGATATAATTCCCAGACCGCAAGGGTGATCAATCTTGAAAAGCTTGTATTCCAGGAAAAATGGAATGATGCAATTGATTACCATGAAAAATATCCCTCGGAGAACATGATAGGACAGTACTTTTATAATATTGCACTTTCTGAATCAGGTCAGCTGTGCGACAGATTGTTTCATGGGAGGCAGGATTTCGGTACAGGGTCGCTGTTTTTACCCTGGAGCAGCGAGCACATAAACTGGGGAGCCTGTTCTTTTTATGCCATTGGACTTATAAATGAAGCACAAAGATGGGCTTATGAGGAAATGGTTGTTTACGGATCCCGACCTCAGAATATGAAGCTGCTTGTCAAATCCAGCCTTATTAATGGAAAGAACACTTTGGCTGAGAAATACACAGGTATCTTAAAAAGCACTCTCTTTTATAATTCATGGGCAAAGGAGTATAAAAAGATGATTGGAGATTCTTCAGCTATCCGGTCTCATCCCGAACTTGGGAAAAAGATTAAAATAATGCCGCAAACTGATTTCTTCGTATTTCTCGATTCACCCGAGCAAAACCTTCCGGTACTTGTTGATGAAACTCCGGCCAATAAGGAGGCTTTTGAGTATTTAATGTCATGGCTTCTCCTTAGTGAAGAAGTTGAGACATTGGTAAATAATATCCGGTTAATGAAGAAAATGGGATACACCCGGATCCCAATACATATAGAGGAAGCGATAATGATCTATTACAACAGTCAGGGTGTCTTCCCCGAACTTGGAGGGCTTTCAGTAAGCAACGAGACCGTGCTTCGGTTCGAACAGTATTTTGGAGCTTATATGAAAGCCAGGCAAAATCCGGGAACCATGAAAGAAAAAATGCAAAAACAGTTTGGCAATACATTCTGGTATTATTTTCATTTTAAATAATTTAATCAATTACGGTTGGCTTCAGCCAACGGTAATTAAGCAACCATACTTTAAGGGCTTTAGCCCAACAAAAAATAAGGGACTAAATTCCCAGGGAGTGGTTGGTTTCTGTTTTCCGTCGGTTAAAACTGACGGTAATTGAAGTATATTTATGGATGGCCGCAAGTACATGAAAGTAATCAGAATTTACTATATTTACAGTAACCTCTATTCTTGCCAACATGAATAGGAAAAATTTGTTTCTGGCACTAATCTTAATCCTGTTCGCTGATTTTCCATGTCTTCTCTCCCAGAACCAGAAAATTGATGGCTATAAAGGCATCTGGTACAGCTCAGGGGAGTTTACTGAATATGGCTACAGATATTCAGGAGGGGTTTCCACTTTTGCTTCCCGCCACAGGCCTATTGCAATATACTCTCCCGAAGCCAGGAAGACATTCTTTGTATATGGAGGCACAACCAACCCCAATGAGAGACATCTGCTTATTATGATCTCTTATTTTGATCACAGGTCTCATTCAGTACCCAGACCTGTTATAGTATATGATAAAATGGGAGTACGGGAACCTTCCGACAATGCTTCTCTTTCCATTGATAAAAATGGGTATTTATGGGTTTTTGTCAGCGGAAGCGGAAGGACACGGGCAGGATTGATTTTTAAAAGCTCAAAACCATATTCCATCGAAAACTTTGAAATGGTAAAAGAAATGGAAATGATATCACCCCAGCCCTGGTGGATGAAAGATTCCGGCTTTTTGCTAATGTACTCAAAAGTTTCAAAGGGATTAGACATCTGTTTTTCTTCAAGTTCCGACGGGATAACATGGACTGAATCCGTAAAGGTAGCAGCCATGGGTGGGCATTTACAGGTTTCAGATAATCATGATAACAGGGTGGTTACTGCCTTTAATTATTTCCCGGGAGGGTCGGTTGACAGACAGACAAATCTTTATCTGCTTCAGACCGGGGATATGGGAAAAACCTGGAAAACAATAGACGGCAAATTAGTAGAGACGCCCCTTACCGGGGTAATCAATGATGCACTCATAAAAAATTACGAGACTGAAGGCAAGCTTGTTCATCTGAGTGATATAGATTTTGACAGTGAAGGAAATCCTGTTTTACTGGTCATACTCAGCCGGAATGTTATTCCAGGTCCAAACGGAGACCCAAGGGAATGGATGGTTATCAGTCGTAGGAATAAGGATTGGAGTTACAACAAAGTGTGCGAATCGACTCACAATTTCGACAGGGGATCCCTTATTATAAGTAATGGTGAATGGAGGATTATCGGTCCCACTGAGCCTGGTCCCCAAAAATACGGGACTGGCGGGGAAATTGCCATGTGGGTAAGCAGGAACGAAGGAACTGAATGGGAGAAGGAACTACTTGTGACATCCGGAAGTAAAAATAATAATTCCTTTGTACGGCATCCGGTTAATGCACACAAAGATCTTTATGCTTTATGGACTGATGGAAATACTGATGAATTTTCGATATCCTATCTTTACTTCACAAACGAAAAATGCAACAGAATCTGGATGCTGCCTTATGAAATGAAGGAAGAATTCCAAAAGCCCGTCAGGATAAAATAATTTCAATTCAGATTATACAATTTTGCAGCATTATCAAACAGGATCATTTTTGCAATTTTTTTTGCATCATGCTCAGTTATATAGCCATCCGTCACCTTGTTTATAAGAGTCTTTGAAATCAGTCGTCTTGCAATTACAAGCTCGCTATAGACATTTTCCACAGCCATGCAATCGCCTCCGAAAGCAATAAGTTTGCTTGCAGGGACAGTTTCCAGCCATTCATTAAGATATCTCTCACTGTATGTTGGTGATACGGACCACATCCAGTTCATATCTATGAAAACATTTTTATATTGCTTTGCCAGGGCAGAGAGCTCACCACCATAGGGATAACTCCCATGATAAAGTACAAAGTTTATGTTAGGATATTCGTTGAAAAGATTTGTAAGGAGAGTCGGATCCGAATTACCGATAATCTTTCCCTTACCTGCCTGAAGGCCGGTATGTATGGCAACAGGAACCTTGTATTTTTCAGCCAGATCCAGCAGCCGGTGAAGCATATAATCCTGAAGGGGTTTAGCATCTTTCATGGGGATAACAAAATCCTCTTCACCATTTACCAGACTACGGAATACTTTCTTCGCGGCTTCTGTTTCGGTTTTCTCAAAATTTAGGGTTCTATAGTACGCAGTAAAAATCTTAACGGCGCTCATTCCTTTTTTGACTTCATTTTCAAAAGCAAGTGTAAGCGATTTGACAAAGGCATCAAGAGTATAGATCGGATCAAGCTGTAAAATTGCAAGTGAATCTATCCTGTATTTGGATCTTACAGTTAACCAGTCGTCAAATCTTTTGGCATAGTGGATATATTTATCCTTGCCGGGCATATAATTTCCATCTTTTATAATGTATTTAATTCTGCATGAATCAAGAAGTATTCCATCGAACCAGTCAGTATCATAGGCTTTTTTTATTCTATCGGAAAGAGGGCCGACTGTAGAGGCATTTAAATCACTTATACCGTAAAGATTTTTGATACCATAAAGAATAATCCGGTTGAAGGAAGTGTTGAATGAGTTATTCCAGTATGGCTCAATTATTCTCCATTTCTGTGAAGGTGTCAGCGATTCATTAAACAGGAGTTGGAAAGAAGTGTCAGGCATTCCTGCAGAAACGAGATCATCATACCCATTTTGCATAAAGAATAATGAAAAATCAAGAAAGAAACCGTCTTTTAGCATTTCAGGCCCTATCAGATGCTCGTGAGTATCAATTATTTCCAAAGTGTCGACGTATTCCCTGATCCTCGATTCGTAACCCTGTAACAGTAAAGGGTGTAAATTTTGCTGGGCTATCGAAGGAGAAACAGCTACAAGAAAGATGAGTAAAGTTATTTTGAATCTCATTAAATGCAGGGATAATCCTTTTTATCAGGTCCTGAAATTAGACCATTTATCGTAACGGATTATTCCGCATTAAGGTTATTTAACGTGTTTTAACCTTTGTTAGAATCTACATGTACTCACCCCCAAACCCCCTCTCTGCTTTGCAAAGAGGGGCTTAAATAGTTGATAAATAAGTAAGCTCCCCCTCTTTACGTTAGAAGAGAGGGGGATCAAGGGGAGTGAGTACATGAACTCATCCCCCCGGCCCCCTTCTCTGCTGAAGCAAAGAAGGGGGAGTAAATTCTGCATGAGTTGATCATTCCACCTCTTTGCGCAAGCAGAGAGGGGGAAAAGAAGGGGGTGAGTACATGTTGAATAAAAGCAGAGAGGGGGATTCAGGGGGTGAGTACGTGTTGACCAATAAGTAGAGAGGGGGACAAAGGTGGTGAAAATGTGAGAAATTTTAGCTGATTGAATTCAGAAAAGCAAGTATTTTCTCTTTGATTTGATCTAATTCTGTCAGCTCCTCATTCTTGAATCTGATGATGTGAATCCCTAAGTTTATTAGCTCTGATTCTCTAAACTGATCATATTCTTCAGTTGAGTCATGTACTGGCCCATCGAGTTCAATCACTGTCTTCTTTTCGCTACAGTAAAAATCTGCAACGAAATAATTATATCTTATAAGATTTCCTCCATAGAGGATAGGATGTTGTCTTAGAAATTTATATCCTGCGAGTTTTCTCCCCCGAAGCTCTTTCCAAAGAAGCTTTTCAGAATCAGTCATGTTAAGTCTGAGATCCTGAGAGTGCTTCTTTATATTCCTGAAATCAAACCTTTTTTTATCAGACATATTAATAATTCCACACTATAAATATACAGAATTTTACAATCAGATCCCCCTCTTTGCGCAAGCAGAGAGGGGGAAAAGAAGGGGGTGAGTACATGTTGAATAAAAGCAGAGAGGGGGAAAAGAAGGGGGTGAGTACATGTTTAAAAAAAGAGACGCGCAATTTGCGCGTCTCTACATCAAAAATATCAGTTACAAATTTCAAAAATCAATAAGCAGGATCCTGTTCAAGGACACCCTTCTGAAGGTCGATCTGATCCTGTGGTAATGGCCAATAGTCGTCTTGGGTTGGGTTAAAGACAGCTACTCCTCCTGTGGCCAGAAAAGACCTGAAGGTGATATCCTGTGCGATATAAGCATTCAGGGTAGTAGCAAGAATGCCCCACCTGCGCAGGTCAAAGAAACGCCATGGACCACATGCAAATTCGAGTCTGATCTCATCCTGGACAGCCTTTCTTGCTTCTGCCTGTGTAGCGAAAACAGGGCTCCCCACCGGATAAGGCTCAACCTTGTAGTTGGCAGCCGGTTTTGTATAATCGACTACCGGATTGGTCAGCAGGTTCTTGGTACTTGAGCAAAGTCCCATGATCGGTGTGCTGGTTTTTGCCCGGGTACGTACCTGGTTAATCAATGTTCGTGCAAGTTCAAGATTGGCAGCTCCTCCCTCTTCAATAGCAACTTCAGCTCTCCAGAGAAGGACATTTGCATAACGGATTATCCTGTAGTTTTTACCGTTCGAAAAACCGGAACCGTTAAGATTAAGTGCCTGCTCATCCTTCCTGTGCATGAAAATTTTGGTCATGAATGGTCCTCCATTTGCAGGTTCACGGATCCAGTCCATTCCCGGATGAATACCCCAGCCAAGGAAATCAACACCGCGGCGTGCAATTAAAAAGTCGACACGGGGATCGATAAGATGATCGGTAGGTACAAAGTCATCGCCGCTTCCTTTTCCCATATCGGTTGCTAAATGAACTCGGGCAGCCTGATCAAGTACGGGAAGACCGTCAATGTCAACCTGGAAAGCATCGAAGAGATTCTGCGAAGGCTGATAGAATCCCCAGCCGCCACAACTTGCAGCACCTTTCTGATGAAAATTACAGCCTGAACCCATT
>CAZCQC010000077.1:0-3855 GCA_964500155.1 uncultured Rikenellaceae bacterium
TCCGGCCTACGGCCTGTCACCAATTAGGGTTATCCTCAACATCCGGGATGCGCTACGCCTATCCCTAGGCTATTTCGAGCCTATAGACTGTCAGCTATTAGGGTTATCCTCAACATCCGGGACAGGCAGCGCCCATCCATACTCTATTTCCGGCCTACGGCCTGGCCGCAATAATGGTCACCCTGATCCGGGACGGGCTTCGTACATCCATACTCTATTTCCGGCCTACGGCCTGTTTGTAATCAGGATGATACTGAAGCTCAGTAGGAGGGTGATATTTTATAGCGGGGCACTAAACCTTTAGAGCTTGGGTCCACCCCGCGTAAGCGACCGGCCTTCCCCCTGAGCTCCGTAGGAGCGCAGTATTTTTGAGCGGGGCACTGCCCCGCGAGAAAGGAACAACACTCTACTCCAAGCCCCGTCAGGGGCGTAATAAGTTTTTAATCCGGAATGATGATAATTATTAAAATAATAGTATCTTTGTCTTCACATTTTAAACCAATGACTTCAATTCAATTACATCATCACCATTTTCATTCCTGATCTCAGGCGAAATGAAAGTGATATGTTGTAATATTAAAATATCATAACCCGTCTGAGCTTATCAGGCGGGTTTTTTATTTCCGCTGGATTTGCTCAGGCAAAATAAAAACAAAGATGAGTAAACTGAAAATTGCGATCCAGAAAAAAGGCCGGTTAAGCGAAAACTCTCATAAACTGTTGGAAGAATGCGGGATAAAATTTTCTAATGGCACCGATGTTCTTAAGACCAGCGCAGTAAATTTCCCTGTCGAAATCCTGTTCTTACGGGATGATGATATCCCCCAGTACGTCGAGCAGCAGGTTGCCGATATTGGTATTCTAGGTGAGAACATGGTTTTCGAAAAGAATAAAAATGTTTCAATACTTGAGAAGCTGGGTTTTGCACATTGCCGGTTGAGTCTCGCCATTCCAAAAGAAGAGACCTTTACTGGTCCGGAATATTTTATGAACAAAAAGGTGGCTACAAGTTATCCGAGGCTTCTCAACGATTATTTCAAAAAGAATAATATTACCGCCGAAATAGAAGAGATCAGCGGAAGTGTCGAAATAGCACCGGGGATAGGCCTTGCAGATGCTGTGTGTGATATTGTCAGCTCCGGCAGCACTTTGATGACCAACGGATTATGTGAAGTCAGTACCATTCTTAAAAGTCAGGCTGTCATTATCTCTAATAAAAACCTTGATACTAAGAAACAGAGTATTCTGGATAAGCTTCTCTTCAGGATCAGGGCCGTGAAAAACGCCAAGGAAAATAAATACATACTTCTTAATGCTCCTCTTGAAGCGTTGCATGATATCTGTAAAATCCTTCCCGGTGTGAAAAGTCCTACAATTCTTCCGCTCGAGGAAAAAGGCTGGTGCAGTATACACTCTGTAGTAAAGGAAGACGAATTCTGGGATAGGATCAACCAGCTTAAAAATGCAGGCGCTGAAGGAATACTTGTTATACCAATTGAGAAAATGATCCTGTAATGAATAAAATTTATTACCCGGACAGCAAAACCTGGGATTCCCTTTGTATCAGACCAGCACTTGACCGGTCTGGACTCGAGGAGTCTGTCGCAGGCATTTTACACAAGGTTAAAAATTTTGGAGACAAAGCGCTTTGTGATCTCTCAGCTGAATATGATGGTGTTGTACTGAAAAAACTGAGAGTCTCTGCTTCCGAGATTTCAGAATCAACCGATAAAGTGACTGAAGCACTCAGAGATGCAATTAACATTGCAAAGGCTAATATTGAGAAATTTCACCAGTCACAACTGACTAAAGAACAGGTGATTGAGACCACTAAAGGAGTAAAATGCTGGAGAAAAAATATCCCTGTCGCGAGAATAGGATTATATATTCCCGGAGGCACAGCTCCCCTGTATTCAACAGTCCTGATGCTGGCTATACCTGCAAAAATTGCAGGATGCCGCGAGATTATTCTCTGCACACCTCCTGATAAGAATGGCGATGTTAATCCCCTGATATTATATGCGGCCCATATAGCAGGAGTTTCGGATATATTCAGAATCGGAGGCGCCCAGGCTATAGCAGCCATGGCTTATGGCACTGAAACAATACCAAGAGTCGATAAAATTTTTGGCCCGGGGAACCAGTATGTTACAAAAGCTAAAGAGATGGTTCAGCTCGACGGGATCCCTATTGATATGCCTGCAGGTCCAAGTGAGGTACTTGTAATTGCTGATAAATATGCTGACCCGTCGTTTGTTGCTTCAGATCTTCTCTCTCAGGCAGAACATGGGACCGACAGCCAGGTAATCCTTCTGACGGATAATTCGGAAATAATAAATGCCATTGAAGTTGAAACCTATAAACAGGTGTTACTCTTACCAAGAAAAAGAATAGCTCTCAAGGCACTGGAAAACAGCTCGCTAATTCTTCTAAACTCACTCTCTGATTGTATTAAACTGAGCAACCTGTATGCCCCGGAGCATCTCATAATCTCGACATCCGATCCATCATTGCTTGCGGAGCAGGTTACAAATGCCGGATCGGTATTCCTTGGAAAATACAGCTGTGAAAGCGCCGGAGACTATGCTTCCGGTACAAACCATACACTTCCCACCAGCGGGTTTGCAAAGAATTTCAGCGGTATATCGACAGAGAGTTTTTTGAAAAAAATAACATTTCAGGAGATCTCATCTGAAGGTCTTAAAAATCTTGGTCCGGTCATCGAAAAAATGGCCGAAGCAGAACTTTTACATGGTCATAAAAATGCAGTTACAATCCGTTTAAAATCGCTTGGAAATGACTGATATATACAAACTTGTAAGAGAAAATGTGAAGGCTCTTGTTCCCTACTCCTGTGCAAGGGATGAGTTCAGAGGGAAGAATGGAGTTTTTCTGGATGCAAATGAGAATCCTTATGGCAGTCTCAACAGGTATCCTGATCCTTACCAGCTCGAGCTGAAAACTTCAATAAGCAAAATAAAGGGAATTCCTCAGGAAAATATATTTCTGGGAAATGGGAGTGACGAGGTTATCGACCTGTGCTTCAGGATATTTTGTACTCCGGGAATTGACAAAGCGCTCACTTTTACTCCGACTTACGGAATGTATGAGGTTTCTGCTGCTATAAATGATGTGCAGCTTATTAAGATCCCCCTCTCAGATGATTTCCAGATTGAAAATAAAAGTGTTCTCCCTGAACTTAAAGATCCAGCTCTGAAACTTATCTTTATCTGCTCGCCGAACAATCCTACCGGAAACACAATGATTGAATCCGAAATGGAATCGATTATTTCCGATTTTAATGGGATTGTTGTCATTGATGAAGCATATATTGATTTCTCAGATAAACGATCATTCAAAACTATGATCAACCGTTACAACAATCTTATCGTAATGCAGACATTCAGCAAGGCCATGGGACTTGCTGCTGCAAGGGTCGGAATGGCATTTATGGATCCTTCCACAGTATTGTATTTCAATAAGATGAAGCCGCCATATAATATAAGCACTTTAAATCAGGAAGCTGCCCTGAAATCTCTTGAACATATTGATCTGTTAAAAAACAGGATCAACCGGATCAAAAAGGAAAGGGAGAGGCTTGCAAATGCTCTTGAGAAATTGAGTATAATTGAAAAGGTCTTCCCATCCGACTCAAATTTTCTACTGGTTAAGACCCGGAATGCCGACCTGATTTACTCTGAACTAATTGATAATAAAATCATTGTGAGGAACAGGAATAAAATTGTACCAGGATGCATACGGATAACCGTCGGAACGGAAAGAGAAAACAACAAACTTTTAACTGCTTTGAAGAGTATTAAACTATGAAGAAGGTTTTATTTATTGACAGGGATG
>CAZCQC010000078.1:0-9493 GCA_964500155.1 uncultured Rikenellaceae bacterium
ATGATGAATCGGGCAAAGGAGTTTACAAGGTACGTGCTTCTTCAACCGGACCAAAAAAGTGGGGTGGAGTAATTTCACTTAAAAATCCATCAGGAGTAACAGTAGATTATCCTTTTGAATCAGCATACTATGTTGGTGAACCCAATGTGGTTGTATCACCCACAGCAATGAACGTGATGTATAAGGGTATTCAGAATCCCATCGATGTTTCTGTTCCCGGTGTAAGCCCCGATAAAATATTGGTAAGAGTTGTTAACGGTACAGTCACTACTCAAAAGGTTAAGAACTCCAAAGGTGTCAATTTCAGGGGGAACTGGGCAGTAACTCCGACAACTGTCGGTCAGAATGTCCAGGTAATTGTATCAGTAAGAGATGAATCAAACAAAGGGACAACATATGCTCCGATTGAGTTCAGGGTCAAACCTGTACCTTCTCCAATAGCTCAGTTTGCAGGAAAAAGCACGGGTACCGTTGCAAAAAACACTGCAGCAGCTCAGACAGGGGTTTATGCATTTCTTCCTGATTTCGAATTTGACCTTGTATATAAGATCACTTCTTTTACAGTACTTTACACTGACAGTCGCGGTGACTTTGAGGAACCAAGCACAGGCAATTCACTTACCCAGAGGCAGAAGGATCTGATTGTCAAGCTTGCGCGGGGCAAGAACCTTTTCATAAAGGATATAAAATGTCTGGCTCCCGATGGCAGAACTTTGGATCTGAGTCCGATAATATTAAAGATAGATTAGTAAATTAAATATAGTAAAATGAATAAGAAAGTTCTTTTTGGAATTATCGTCCTTGCAATCGGCACTATGGCTAATGCACAGTCATTTGGCGATATATACCAGAAATCAATAACGGATAACAAGAAGATCAACTATCCCTTCCTCAGGGAAGCTGATGTGATCTGGTCAAAGAAAATCTGGCGTCTTATCGACCTCAGGGAGAAGATAAACCAGCCCTTGTACTATCCCTTAAAGACTACACAGGACGGCAGAAAAAGCCTGATCACAGTAATACTTGAAGAGATCCGTGCAGGACGCCTGGAAGCCTTTTCAGCATTGGATTCCAATCTGCCCACAACTTATGACGATATTGAAATAAATATGGGGGCCAAAACTAAAACTCAGTCAATCCAGATAAATGCCGAGGGTCAAACGAAGGATACCGTAATTACCGATGCTGCAAAACCTGAAGAGGTTAAGCAACTTCTCGTCTATGAAGAATGGTATTTCGATAAAAAGCTGTCAAAGCTCGACGTAAGAATTATAGGCATGATGCCCTATTGGATGGGTTATGATAATGATGCAGGGCGGGCTCTGAGGAAACCGTTGTTCTGGGTTAAATATGACGACTTAAGGGATGCATTTGCAAAACAGGAAGCTTTCCTTGCCAGCAATGACGCTCAAAGGATCTCATTTGATGATCTCTTTATGCAGAGAAGATTCGGAAGCGTAATTTTCGGGGAATCAAACGTATTTGACGATAGACAGATCAATGAGTATACTGTTGGTAAATCAACACTATTTGAAGCTGAACGCATAAAATCCGAGTTGTTCAACTTTGAACACGACCTATGGGAATTTTAAATCTTTACCAATAAAAAAGGCTGCCGTGGCAGCCTTTTTTATTGAAATTTTTCCCCGGTTGCGTTTTTCACATCATCCAGGTAGTTTTTTATACTCTGCTCCTCTTCTTTCTTTACTATAAGAAGAACATCCCCGGAATCAACAACGATATAATCCTTTAAGCCCTGCACAACGGCAATCTTGCCGGGAGCAATATTAAAAATATTTCCTCTGCTGTCGTAGGAGAATACTTCGCCGCTTACCCTGGAGTTTCCTTTTTTATCAACCTTTGAATGCTCATGAAGAGAGCTCCACGTCCCCAGATCCGACCAGCCGATATCAGTACACATTACATATACATTATCAGCCTTTTCCATTATTCCATAGTCGATCGAAATACTGCGGCACACTGCATAAGTTTTACCAATGAATTTTGTTTCCTGTTTCGTCCCAAAAATATCTTTACCTTCTTCGAAAGAAGAGAACATTTCGGGCAGGTGCTTTTCAAAAGCAATCAGAATCGATTTGATATTCCATATAAATATACCTGAGTTCCAGTAAAAATCACCGCTTTCCAGAAATACTTTCGCCAGTTCAATGTCTGGCTTCTCAGTAAATGTTTTAACCTTCATGAGGTTATTAAAGCCAGCGACAGTTTTTTTGCGGTCAGCCTGAATGTATCCGTATCCTGTTTCAGGCCGGTCGGGCTTTATTCCAAGTGTTAGTAGAGCATTGTTCTTTTCAGCAAATTCAAAGCTCTTCTTAATAACTTCAACGAATTTGTCTTCTTTAATAATGAGATGATCAGCCGGTGTAACAGCGATTACAGCGTCGGGATTCTCCTTTAATATCCTGAATGTGCCATAGGCAAGACATGGAGCGGTGTTGCGCCTGAAAGGCTCGGCCAGTATGTTGGCTGTATCTATTTCGAGCTGTTCTGCCACAATATCCTTATGCTCTGCACTGGTGACAACATAGATATTTTCTTTCCCACAGATAGACCGGAACCTTCTGAAGGTCTGCTGCAATAAAGTTTCTCCGTTTCCGAGAATATCAAGGAACTGCTTAGGCTTTTCAATACGGCTCATTGGCCAGAACCGGCTTCCCACTCCACCAGCCATGATTATTACATACCTGTTGTCCATAAACATTTTAGAATTTCATGTAAATGTTATGCAAAGATATAATTATTTTGACCAATCCCGATTTAAAACCCTGACACCGGAATTACCATAAATATTTGTAATTTTACCCATCGTTATAAGTAAACCATGTTTAAGTTTTTAGAGCAGTTTGGCAACTATTTTCTGCTTCTTAAAAAAGTTTTTTCCAAGCCCGAAAAGCCTTATGTCTATTATAAGCAGACGATGCATGAGATGGTCTTTCTTGGCCTCAATTCTGTGGGAATAATAACGGTAATATCCTTTTTTATGGGTGCTGTTATTACCCTGCAAACTGCTTATAATACCGAAAACCCAATCTATCCTACTTACCTCATCGGACTTGGCTGCCGCGACTCAATACTACTCGAGTTCTCATCCACAATTGCAGCTCTGATTCTTGCGGGGAAAGTCGGATCCAGTATTGCTTCAGAAATAGGGACAATGAGAGTAACCGAACAGATTGATGCACTCGAGATTATGGGTGTCAACTCTGCATCATACCTTATTCTTCCTAAAATAATTGCAACTCTTGTCTTTAACCCTTTCCTCACCCTTATAAGCATTTCTGTCGGGATTGTTGGAGGATGGATAGCAGGCACCTCAGCTGGGGTAATAACATCCGAAGATTATATCTATGGCATCCAGTATGCATTTATCCCCTATTATGTAACTTATGCTATAATTAAAACACTTTTCTTCGCTTTCATAATTACTACCGTTTCAGCCTATCATGGTTATAAGATCGAGGGCGGATCGCTCGAAGTCGGTCAGGCAAGTACAAAAGCGGTAGTTCACAGCAGTATTCTTATTTTGCTTTTCAATGTTATTTTAACCCAACTTCTGCTGTCATGATCAGGGTAATAAATCTCAATAAATCGTTTAACGACAAACCTATTCTGAGTGATATCTCTGTTTCATTTGAAGCTGGAAAAACGAACCTTATTATCGGCCGAAGCGGTTCGGGTAAAACTGTCCTTCTCAAATCCATTGTAGGGCTCCATGATATTGACAGCGGAGAGATCTGGTATGATGATGTTCTTTTCAATAAACTTGATTTTAAAGGAAAGAAAGAGATAAGACAGGAGATCGGTATGCTGTTTCAGGGAAGTGCATTGTTCGATTCATTAACCGTGGAACAGAATGTAAGATTTCCCCTGGACATGTTCACAGAAAAGAGCGCTGAAGAAAAAACCGATCGCGTTAATTTCTGCCTCGAAAGGGTAAATATTATCAATTCAAATAAACTGCTCCCTTCTGAGCTCTCGGGTGGTATGAAGAAAAGGGTGGCTATTGCCAGGGCAATTTCACTGAACCCGAAATTCCTTTTCTGCGATGAACCCAATTCGGGACTCGATCCAATTACCGCCATACTTATAGATGAACTTATTAAGGAACTCACTGAAGAGTACTCCATGACCACCATTGTAAATACTCATGATATGAATTCCGTGATGAAGATCGGTGAGAAAATAATCTTTTTAAGCGATGGCATAAAATGCTGGGAAGGAACCAATAAGGAGATACTTGATTCCGATTGCGGCACTCTTAATGATTTTGTGTTTGCGAATGCCCTGGCAAAACAATTGAGATCCTCTTTAAAAAAATGATCTAGTCTACTTCCTCGTAATCAGTATATTCTCCTATCTCCTTCGATACGCCTTTTGATTTTGATGTGTTTTCCTGCTTCTGTCCCCTTTCCCGGGCATGATTGTTCATTTCTTCAAAATACCTGTTAAACGACCGGATTATTAGATAGATTATAATACTTATTAATACAAATCGGATAAGTAATGTCATGACTATTCTGAGGTTATTCTGATTCTATAATTTCTGCGGAACTGTTCTTATTTTTTTTATTGCCGAATACAAGGTTCATCCCGAAACCTGTATGCAGTGTATTCCAGTTCGCGGGGAGAGTAATTACATCACTGCCCGTTCCTGCTTTTTTCCAGCTCAGAGGGATCCTGTCGACAAGAAAATAGAACTGCGCACTGAGTGCTCTGAATGACAATCCGAAACCCAGGTTATTGTAATTATTATTGCATGCTGTATATGCCAGGGTTGTCGATAAACTACTTCCGAGATTAAGATTTGCAGAAATCGTCAGAGCTTCCCGGACCTGGCGACTCATAAATCTGCTATACGATATTATTCCAAAAGATATTAAATCATTCAGGATATATTTACCTCCAAAAACCAGGCCCGGTGTAAGGGTTGTGGTGAATGGTTCTGGTTTACCTTTAGTATACAAACCATGACTGATTGAATCAGTGACACTTCTTAAAATATCATCAATATTTGTGTTTCCCTCATAAACATCTTCAAAATCCAGACCGCTTAATTCTATCGTATTATGGGTTTCAAGATTTCCAATATCGGTCTTCCATTTAATTGAGCCGATATTTGTCAATGCAGCTGATATTACTATTTTATTGTTGATTTCATATTCAGCACCAAGGTCAAAGCCAAAACCTGCATTTTTCGTGTTTGTCAGGAATTTATTGATCCCGTTATCCGAATCGAATCTGTCATTATCAAACCTTATACTGTCGATATCGTTATCAGTATCCGTATAAAGAATCAAAGGTGCGCTGAAATCAAATGTGCCGTTTATATCCAGAGTATTTGAATAATCATTATTAACCGTAAGGTATATCTGGTTAGTATTAAGTGAACCGGCAGATACCCCGAACAGTATTCTGGCTTTTGCTCCGATTCTCAGCTTTGGAGTAATTTTTTTTGAAGCTCCTATCCCGATTTCATGATAATAACTTATATCAGCGCGTGTGGATGACAGATCAAAAGTCTGGCCTGCAAATTCCTGATTTCCCATAAAAGCAAGTTTTATCAGGTCGCGCGGGAAGACTACATTTGCTATGGCGTGTTCATTTACATCGAGAAAAACATAAAGATCACGGCTCTTTCCAACGCTGAATCCCAAACCAAAAAGCTGTACTGCAACCGTCGGTTCAAGATAGTTCAGCTCTTTGAGACGGCCAAGAAATTTGTCCCGGTCAAAATCCGGATTGAGGAAGGGAATGGATGATTCGTCGATCTTCATCCCTTCGGAAAAGACATCAGAGAAATTGAAAAAGTTATTTTTTATGCTGAAGTTGATCCCTGTAAGGGCAGGAAGACCAACATAAACTGAATTCGTCGGACGTAATGCCGGATTAAGAAGATGATTCTGAGGCAGATTCATAAAATAAAGCACCTGGTTATTCTGGGCCCGGGTACCTGTCAGAATCAGTATAAAAAGTACGGTAAATAAGAATCTCCTTTTCATGGCTATAATTATCATTTCTGAGACATTTCAAGTCTGTAATTGTACAGGAATCTGTCGGTTCCTCCGACAATAAGATGCCATTCATCGCCGGATGAAAGTTTTCCTATCGAAAACTTTGATGCTCCTTTTAACGGAAACCCATCCATTATTTCTCCCTTGCTATCAACAAGGTAGATCAGATTCCCGGTTGTATCAAAAACCCCGATTTTCCTGTCGGTTGATGAAAATGTAAAATTAATTGGTCCTCCAAGCGTTGTGGAACCGAAATCTTTCGTAAACATTTCTTTCCCGTTGTGATCATAAAGATACAGGATGCCGTTATCAATGAAAACATATTCGCCAAAACCGTCGCCATCTACATCAAAAAAATCGAATGAATGGTCAAAAGTGAACTTCCTTAAGCTGAATTTCTTAACATCTCCGTTAAAATTGACGTTCTGAATAGTTCCGTCAGGAGAGGTACACACAAGAGCAGCTTCAGATCCGGGTGTCAGTCTTAGTGCCGATCCCTTTGCCTTGGTAACCGCATCATTAAGCCTGAGACGTACCTTGCCTGAACGATCGAGAAAATAAACCGATGATTCGTCAGCTACCACAATAAAGTCCTTCCCCGAGATTTTGTAAAAGCCTGCCTCTGCTGTTACATAACCGGCAGTTCTGAATGGCTCCCATCCCTTTACAACATTGCCTGACTTGTCGTAGGTGTAAACAAGCTTATCCTCCCCTGCAATGACCAGCCTGTAAGTATTGTTGTTCTCATAATCAAAAAGTGCGAGCGAATTTGTAGCAGGCGATCTTAATCTTACAGGATACCTTTCAACATAATTCCCGTTACGGTCGATCAGGTGAAGGTTATTCCTGCCTGAGAACAATAACTGGAATTTACCGTTCCTGTAATAATCTATCAGGTATACTGATCCGTTGATCTTCTCTTTAAGAGGGACCTTCCACAAAACCCTTCCCGCCGCATTTATGAGGTAGGCATTGTTTTTTGTGTCCTGTATGAAAATTTCCTTCGCCCCGGTATTGTGATTTGTGAAAAAGAAAGGCTTAATTCCGGCTGTCGTATCAAGAAGGGTCTCCCATTCTGTTGTCGACTCTTCCCTGACCAGATCCTTATAGTTCACCGATAAGCTGTTATAAATCATTCCATTAATGGGTGACAGCTGAAAACCTATCGATTGAACTTTATTGAGCGAATTTTTGTTTGACCTCATCCCGTCAGCTATTTCCCTGTTAAAATAATCTGAGAAATATTCTATGCAGTGCGACGGGACACAATAAAACAGGTATCCCGCCCTGCTGGCAACCATTTTTTCAAAGTCGCGGTACTGCACATCGTTGGCCAGGGTTTTGTTAAGTAAATTATCATATAAAAGCCTCGAAATTGTAACATATGAATTCCCGGTTATCATAAAGTTGTCGTAAAAAGCACAGTATGAGTCATTGAATCCGGGTGCAAAACCAGGCAGTAAAGCTGAAAGCAGGCCGGCAGTACCGGAGAGATAAACAGGTATTCTTGTCTGATCGTCTGGTCTGAAATAAGTTGTTTCCGGCCTTCCTCCTGTATGTTCAAGGAAGATATTCTCACATTGGACACGGTTTTTTAATTTATAGATAATCAGGGAGTTTTGGTTTACCGGGTTATTTCTAATATCAATATATGCACGGGTAATCTCATCCCCGAGAAAAGGCTTTAGCTTTCCGGCCAGATTTATAATCTGTCCCGCAACAGAGCCAGCGATTTCAGTCTTTTCCTGGGGTATCAATACCATCGACTCAAACATGGAAGTTGCCGAGGGAAGGATCTTATAAGTCTTAAATTCTACTGGTTGAACAGCTTTGAACCTGAACAGTAATTCTGATGGTTCACTGCTTTCACTGTACCCGCTTATAGAAACGCCCCCTTCATCAATAAAGATATCCCCTCCGGCGCTCCCTCCAAGCTTTGCTATCTTGTCTGCAGGTGATAATCCGCCTTTTGCAAAAATCTTTCCGGCGGTCTTCTTAAGATTCCCGAAAACCACAAATATTTTGTCCTCATTTTTCCCGGAGGAAAGAAGTATTCTGGAGAATCCGGCAGCATTTCGTATATCTGTACCGGGGACATCCTGAAAAACAGATTCTTTAATAAGTTCAGCTGATGTGCTGCAGATCAATAACCCGGAATTTATCATAACAAACACTGTGTCTCTTTGTGTTTCCATGAGAAATGGAAGCCCTATAATCCTCTTACCTGCGGTCTTTTGTTCCAGCATTTCCCTTATCCCCGATGCCTGAAGTGCTTCCTTAAGTTGTCTGTATCCTGTTTCTGCGGGAATAGTTTTTGAAAGAAAGGGTGTCAGCTCTCCGTTTTCGGAGGGATGAAAAGAAATTATTGTGGTTCCTTCCTGTAAAATTTTTTTAAATCCCGATTTGTTTATCTGGTCAGCAATGTATTTCAACTTTGTACTGAATGTGCTGAGTTCTTTGATATTAGTGATCTCCGAAAATAGTCCCTTGCCGGTAGTAACTGAGTTTACAAGATTGCGGAAATCAATGGTTTCTATGATAATACAAGCATTTTGTGCGACAACTTTATATGGATCGGTAAACAGGTTTTTCCTGCTTTGATGAAGAAAATATCCGGCCAAAGCTACAGCCGATACGAGAACAACCAGGGAAAAAATTGCAATACGTTTGGACACCTTAAATCATTATTATTCTGATTCTCAAAATTAAGAATAATATGCCATCAAAAAACCTGAAGGAATTACATATTCTGTTTTCAATTTGCATGAATTGCGATTATTCTGTCTGTATTATGCCGCTCCTACGGGGCTTGCTGGTATTGGTGCTTTAACCGGGACGGGCTTTGCCCATCCCTATAAATATTTAAGGCCTATGGCCTTATAGGAACCATTGTTTGTTCCAACAGTCCCGTAGGGACGTCAGAATAATTAACCTATGGCCTTATAGGAACCATTGTTTGTTCCAACAGTCCCGTAGGGACGTCATATTTGTAGAAATGACCAATAATCATAAAATGAGCCTCGTAGGGGCGATATATATTTAATAAGATGCATTTGGCCCTTAATTTGAGGTCATTTAACTCAGAGTTACTTAACTGAAATATTTATCTATTTTTATAATCAGTATATGCCGTACCGATGAGATACATCTTTTTATCAGCCTTTCTGACTTTTGTGTTTTATGTTGAAAGCTTCTCACAGATTATCACTGTAATTGATAATGAGGACTCTAACCCCATTTCTGAAGTGGCAGTACTGAATGAGTCAGCTGCAAGGTTCATCTATACGAACACCTCTGGAAAGGCTGACATCTCCTCATTTGATAAAGAATTCATAATCTGCTTTCAGCATTTTACTTATGAAAGAGTTTGCCTCAATTACGATGAGATCAAAAAGAATGGTTTTCAGATAAGGCTGAAAAAAAAGATTTTTGCATTTGAAGAGTTCGTTGTTTCTGCCAAC
>CAZCQC010000079.1:0-2895 GCA_964500155.1 uncultured Rikenellaceae bacterium
GGAAGTGGTGTTCCCCAGAATCTTGAACGCGACAGGTTCCAGTCAACAAGATTTTCGAGCCATTTGCCAAATCTTCCGGTCCCGGTCGACTGCGGGTTCCAGTTGATGGTGTTGTTTAATTCTATCAGGCGCTCACGGAATGCCGTAGTACGTATGAACCATGCGTCAAGGGGATAATATAAAACAGGTTTATCTGTCCTCCAGCAATGCGGGTAGCTGTGCACCTGTTTTTCAATTCTGAATACTTTTCCCTGCTGTTTCAGGTTAACCGCTATATCAACATCGAGTGTATCAGCATCGGGAGACAGGGTTTCATCGTATTCATTTTTTACCGGTCTGCCTTCAAAACCAGTGTAAGAACCGGTATTGACCCTCTCCCTGACGAAAGCAATATCGAGATCCATAATTGGCACCATGTAACCTTTTTTGTCAACCATCGGTCCCATGGTTCCGTCTTTTCTTTTAACTATCATCCCCGGAATGCCGTACTCTTTGCCAACACGGTAGTCGTCGGCACCAAATGTAGGAGCAATATGCACAATTCCTGTTCCGTCTTCAGTAGTAACGAAATCACCCGATACAACCCTGAAGGCACCGGGACCAGGATTAATCCAGTCGATCAGCTGTTCATAATTTATCCCTTCAAGAGAGCTTCCCGGAAACTCATCAAGCACTTTAAAAGGGATCTTTTTATCGCCCGGATTATATTCAGATATCCCGAGCGTTGCATTTGACCCCGGAAACATTGAGTGAAGAAGATCCCCGGCAATAATAACAGTTATCGGATTTCCTGAGTAAGGGTTAAAACTGCGGACCTTTATATATTTTATCTCTTTACCGACTGCAAGGGCAGTATTTGAAGGAAGTGTCCATGGGGTGGTCGTCCAGGCCATCATATGAACATCGGCAGTGTCAATGTCTTTATAAAGGAATTCTGATTTCTGATCCCTGATAAGTTTAAACTGGGCAATGCAGGTTGTATCCTTAACATCCTTGTAACAGCCGGGCAGATTCAGCTCATGTGAGCTTAATCCCGTCCCGGCAGCAGGTGAATATGGCTGTATTGTATATCCCTGGTAAAGATATCCTTTGGAATAGAGTTGCTTAAGGAGCCACCAGAGAGTTTCGATATAGCGGTTGTCGTATGTGACATAAGGGTGATCCATGTTTACCCAATAGCCCATCTTCCGGGTAAGTTCTTCCCAGCTATCGGTATATTTCATCACATCGATCTTGCAGGCCTTATTATAATCTTCGATAGAGATCTTTGTCCCGATATCTTCCTTGGTAATTCCAAGTGCTTTTTCTACTCCAAGCTCGACAGGCAGCCCATGGGTGTCCCAACCGGCTTTCCGTTTTACCTCATACCCGCTCTGTGTTTTATAGCGGCAGATCGCATCCTTTATGGTACGTGCCATTACATGATGTATCCCCGGCATACCATTGGCCGAAGGAGGCCCCTCATAAAATACATATTCACCCCTGCCATTCAATTCACGGACACTTCTGTGAAATGTGTCATTCTCATCCCATATCTTCAGAATATTCTTATTAACCTGCGAGAGGTCAAGATTTTTATATTCCGGAAAGCGTTTCCCCATCGAATCAATTAGTTAGAAATATCAGAAAACTTGAAAAAATCGCACAAAGATAGAAAAAATTGTCGTGCAGTCTTGCGGCTGTGCAGTCTTGCGGTCCATTTTTTTTGTAACCGTTATAAAAATGGGCATGGGAATGAGGTTTGGGAACGGGGTGTTTATGGGCTCCCTTCCGTGTAACTCCTTTTTAACTCAGTGTAACTCCGTGGTAAAAAAGAAAGGTTTATAGGTTGTAAGGTTGAAGGGTTTATGAGTTTAAGAGTAATTCCCCCTTTGAAGGGGGTAGGGGGATGTAAATGCATAACTCCGTGGTAAAAAATGGTTTAAGAGTTGAAGGGTTTAGGGGTTGAAGGGTTGAATGGGAAAGATAATTTTAGTTATTTTGCAAACGATATTACTTTGAAATGAAATTCCTCTCATTCTTTCTGCTTTTCTGTATGGGACCTCTTCTTCAGCTTGAAGGACAGGTAACTGATTCGGTTAAATACAAATCGCTGAACCCTCACGATTTTCATCTCACATATCTCCAGACTGATTCCTCAATACTGATAGATGTCCGGGAACCATTCGAATACAAAGGGAACCGGATAAAAGGTTCAATAAACATCCCAGCTTCCGGCAATCTTGACTATGCTGCCGACACTTTAAATAAAAATTATGCTTTGTTTTTATATTGTACATCCGGCTTCAGAAGTTCCAAAGCAGCTGAAAAATTATATAATAAAGGATTCCATAATATTTACAATTTAGAAGGCGGAATTACCGCCTGGAGGAAAGACCGGATGCCTGTTCAGAAAGGCAGGATAAGACGGAAAAGAGCTGTCTGATAATTGTCATGCAAGTCGTGCAAGTCGTGCAAGTCGTGCCAGTCATGCAAGTCAAAATAAGTTTTAACTTTAGTTGTGGAATTTATATGTCTCATCCTTTAAAATGTGCTAAAATGACAACTATCAAGAATTTTGAAGAATTAGAAATCTGGAAAATGGCCAGAGAACTGGTCAATCTTATTTATTCTGACTTCAGGGCATGCCGGGATTTTGGATTTAGAGATCAGATCACCCGTGCAGGTATTTCAATTATGAACAATATTAGCGAAGGATTCTGTCGTGACGGGGACACAGAGTTCAAACAATTTCTTAAAATCTCGAAAGGGTCAACCGGAGAAGTCAAAAATATGTATTATATTGCTGAAGATCAAGGCTATGCTATAAAGGAGACTGCTATTGACAGAAGAAATAAAGCTCAACGTTTAATTAACAGTGAAGGAAGTTTTATAAAATATCTGAAATCCTCTAAA
>CAZCQC010000080.1:0-3489 GCA_964500155.1 uncultured Rikenellaceae bacterium
TGTTAAAAATTTAACAGCCCCTTTTGAACAGAATTCTATTTAAATCCCTTAGTTGAAAATATACCTTATTCCGATCTGTCCTCTCCAGCGTGAGCTGAAATCAGATAACAGATAAGTATTTCCGTTTGTCTGCCCGGAAGCATCATAGGTAAATGTGGGTTTTGTTGTGCTTGTTTGTCCCTTGTAATTTATAAGGGTAAACTGCTGGTTGCTGTTGTAAGTGTAGTGACCCCATTCCTTATTAAGCATATTACCGACATTAAGTATGTCAAATGACAGCTGAAGCTTGTTGGTGGAATTACCAACCTGAATCTTAAACTCCTGAAGCAGTCTGAAATCAAACAGATTCATAAATGGAGAACGGGCTGCATTTCTTTCTGCATATTCGCCTCTGTGCTTGCTTAAATATTTGTCACCTTCAATGAAGGCATCGAGCTTTGTCCATTGTTCTTCGGGTGTGACTGCAGGATTCGATCCTGAAGCAGCAATTGTTATCAGGTTGATTTCTGACAGGCTTTCAGGTATGTATATCATATCATTTGTGGTGCCGTCGTTATTCATATCACCATTATAAATATATGACAAAGGCTGACCTGACTGTCCGTTGTAGTACAGGGAAACCTGGGTTGACATTGCGCCTTTGAGATAATCCAGCTTATAAGAGACCAGTCCTGTTACTCTGTGGCCGAGATCATAATTGGATCTGGTAAGACGAAGATCATTAAGTCCGTACACATTATTTACATAACGCCAGTTCGAATATGCGACGCTTGAAGTACCTGAGTTAAGATCCATTGATTTTCCATATGTATAGGAAGCCTGTGCGCTGAAGCCGGCGGTAAATTGTTTTTGCAGCATTGCAACCAGGTTATATGAGTAACCTTCGTTTGTATTCTCAAATTTTACTATCTCCTCAAAATTGGCATCAACCCTGTTTGAAATATATCTTGGTCTTTTATCGACTCCGTCGAATAAAAAGGCCTGATCAACTTTTCTGTTGAGGTTGATAAAGTTCACGTTGTTGTAAGTCTTGCTGAAGATGGCTTCAACTGTAGCGATAAGGCCCCAGGGAAGTTTCTGGTCGATTGCAATATTAGTCCTGAATACCTGCGGAAATTTCAGGTCCCTGTCAACAACATTTATTGCACCTCTGCCGGCCGTTTTTCCCAGATCAGTTGCAGTTTTCTGTGCATAAGGATCTGCAACAAATTTTACTCCCGCAGGATTGGTAATAGGATTGGCGCTGGATGATGAACTTCCGGTACTATAAGCTCCGTTAAGCTGCCCGTTGTTTGAGAACTGGTTCGAGATCCATACAAAGGGCACTCTTCCTGTAAACAAACCCGTTCCGCCCCTTACCTGTGTGGTTTTATTTCCGAATACATCCCAGTTGAATCCAAGGCGCGGCGACCAAAGAATTCTTGATTTTGGCAGTTCGCCTGTTGCAACATTCTGGAAATAATAAGAGGTATTGAACTGCGGATTTGCTTCGGGTTTATCGGGGAATACCGGAATGTCAATCCTGAGTCCGCCAGTCACCTGGAAGTTGTCGGCAACCTTATATTCATCCTGAACATAAAGTCCGAGCTGCATTGCATAGAAGCTGGCCGCCCCATTTCCCTGCGAAGGATTATCGGTCGGATCGAAAGAATAACCAATTGCATAATATGTCGGAGCAACTTCACCGGTTAAACCAACTGTTTCAAAATTGGCCAGTGTCTTGTAAGCATAGCTTCCATAAATATTCTGAACAAAAAGGTTGTAAAACTTATAGACCTCATTATGGGTGCCGAATGTGAAAGTGTGATTCCCCCTGAATATGCTGAAGTCATCTGAAATTGAATAAATATCCTGTACAAGCTTATTAGCCACAGAAGAATACTCACTTCCAAAAGTAACTGTCTTTCCGCTTCCGAGGTTAATCAAGACCTGGGGAAAAGGATTACCTATAGGATCGCGGTCATCAACAACCCTTGTATAGCCCAGCATTAATTTATTAGATGTATTGTTTCCAAGAATTGAATTAAGTTCAAGTCCGGTCGAGTTGGTTGTGCTGGGGAAGAGGTATGCATTGTTGAGAAAGCGGAGAGCATTGGCGTTACGGCTGATATTGATATTTTCCCCGTAAGTGTAGCTGTGCCTCAGGGTCAGCTTGTGCTTATTACTTATATTCCAGTTAAGCTTGGCCAGCACTTTGTTACTGTTCGTTTCACTGTTGATATCAAGATACTCTCCGGCGTCGTAGGATGGAGCAACCCTGTCAAGGACGGCCAAAACCCTGTTGATCTCGTCGAGTGTTATGTTTGATGCTGCTGTTCCGGGAACATTTCCCAGCGGATACGATTTTCTGGTTATTTCCCCATTCACAAAAAAGAACAATTTATTTCTGACAATCGGACCTCCAACGGTAAATCCAAGCTGATAGTCGGTATAATCGGCGATTGGTGCTTCAGTGTTGGTAACAGGTTCATTTTTCCCGACAATCTTTGCATTATTTCCGTAATAGTAAGCCGAGCCGGTGAATTTGTTGGTCCCGCTCTTTGTAATAGCGTTGATACCGCCGCCGGTAAAGCCGCTTTCACGTACATCATAAGGTGCGATGTTAATCTGAAACTCCTCAATAGCATCGAGGCTGATCGGTTCAATCCCTGCCTGGCCTCCATTGGTACCTGATGAAGTAAGACCAAATACGTCATTTGTAACAAGACCATCAATTGCAAACTGGTTATATCTGTTGCTGGCTCCGGCAAATGAGGTTCCGCTTCCTGCCGTATTAGCAAGCGGGCTTATCTTGGTAAAATCGGTAAGCCCTCTGGAAATCGAAGGAACTGAAGATACCACTTCATTTGAGATGTTATTGGCAGCACCTGTCCTGGAAGGAGTAATAATATTACCCTTTCCTGCCGATACAACCACCTCGTTCAGATTCATAACAGCGGGAGTAAGTGCAGCGTTAATGTCAGATACGTTTCCAAGGCTAAGGTAAATGTCATTGTAAACCTCAGTATTGTATCCGATAAATGAGATTCTTACCTGATAAGGGCCACCTACTCTCATGTTATTAATCATGAAACGGCCGCTTTCATTGGTAAGATTTCCATAGGAAGTACCTGATGGCGTATGAGTTGCAACGATCGTTGCACCAGCTAACGGATTATTTTTTTCATCAATAATCCGCCCCTGAAGGGCCGAAGTTGTAATCTGACCGGCGGAATTCAACAAGAACAACACGGCCAATAAAGATGTTAGACTTAGTTTTAGTAGAAATTTTTTCATATAATAGGAATTTAGGATTATGGATTATTTTTCGTCTGCAAGATTATCACAATTGTATGACATTCCGAACCAAAAAAATTAAATTTTTATTAAATAAGGAGCGGCAATTTACTGCTCTTTGAAAGAAGCCTTTTAAAGGGAGCTCCAATAGTTGTTAACAACTTATGAGAAGGGATTGTTAATATCTTTTAAAGAGATTTTATTCAGGATTTT
>CAZCQC010000081.1:0-20572 GCA_964500155.1 uncultured Rikenellaceae bacterium
CTCTCTTTGGAATTTTCTGGTCTGAGCTTCCAGGGGTTCACTATTTCCCAGTTCTCCTTAATTTCAATTTCTTCGGGATAATAAGATACAGGTTCAGGTTGTCTTGGAAGATTAAAATCCCCGGTGGTCCATTTCCCGTCATTATCAAGATCAAATATAGCCCGTACCCTGTATTTTCCCTTTTCCAGCAAAGGAAACTCAAGCTTTATTGTATCTTTCTGATACACCTGCCTGACAAGTTTTTCCTGATTATCGAGGATCTGGATGATCTTTGCTCCCTTAAATCCTCTCAGATCAAGGATCAGCTTGCCATACGATTCAGGCGACATAACTGAAAACCTTATTCCGGTTGAATCAGAGTATTCGCCATATATACTGGAGAATGCTGCAGAATCAGTTATAAAAAGATAGTTCCTACCGGGTTTTAGTTCTGTATCTATATGGTAACGGCTGGTGTATGATGTGTCTTTCGATAGACTGAAATGGTGCCTTATCCTTTGGTCTTTAACCAGCTCATACAGTGCGAGCTTTGAGGTGTCAGGCGGCTTAAAGGGAGACTGGGCAGTTAAAGTGATCCTTTTGTCGGGTCTTTCCTGGCTGTTAATACCTGTGCTGACTCGATAAGGGGTCCGCCTCACTACTTTTGTTCTCGTTGCCCTTGGAGCCTGATATCTCATTGGTATTGTATCATACTTCAATTCAGTAATACCAAGTGTATCAGTAAATGGATATCTTACAATAGTCTCTATCTCCTGCCGGTTATAAACAGTACTGTCGGTCAGCCATACAGTTATTGTATCGCTGTATCTGCTCTTTTCAATAAACCAGGCTTCCGGAGAGACTCCGGGAATTGCAAACTCAAAATTCGCTGAATCAGGCGGAAGAGAGAGAGCATAGAAAAGCTGGAAAGGCTGTTTTCTTGATGAAGATGTAAGATAATGCAACCCCTTTTCGGCCCGGAACAGGATCAGCGGATATTCTCCGATGACCGGAGGTTTGACGGCTACTTTGCCTGCGGCTGCAGGTTTTATGATTACAGTGTCTTTTATTAAGGGCAGGAAATTCTTTTCAGGAGTGACATTTATTGGTTCAGTATAAAAGGCAAATGATTCATCCCTGTTATTGTAGTTTTTGCTGTTATCAGCATCTGAAAGAGCATAGAGCCGGTATGTCCCGGGGTGAACATTATCGATCCGGAATTCACCGTTGCTCTCAACTCTGGTGATATAATCAGGGATCTGCTTCATTACCGAAGAATCGTTAAGCTGGCTGTATAAAAGAACCATTGTATTTTCAGGAGGATCAAGATTCAGGGCAGAATAGACATTGCCGGTTACCGACAGGGAGTCAATGAATGGTCCGGTCGAAAACACAAACTGGTAATTATTTATTGGATTGTTTTCATTAAGATCCCTTATTGCATCCTGAAAATAAAATGTGTAAGTTGTACTGTCTTTCAGCTCATCCTCGTATCTGATGCGGATGCTTTTACCCCTGACAACTATCTCAGGTTTTTTTTGCATCGGCGGAGAAACCATGAATTTTTCGCTTATCTTATCAAGAACAACATATTCATCGAACGTAACCAGTATTTCCTTGCCGGTGAAACCTGTGGCCCCGTTTTCCGGAACGCTCTTTAAAATGACAGGTAAATTCTTATCCTTTGGTCCGCCCGAAGGTGTGTTCATTTTTGCACATCCGAATGCCACGATCAGGACCGGAATCAGAAACCAGTATCTTCGGACAATGCATTTTCTCATCAAAATCTTCTTTATACCTGCAAACATACATTTTTTAAAGATACTTTTTACAGCCATTGACGATGCTGAAATATAAAGTATATTAATATTTTCTACCTTTACCCATTATTATATTCCCGACTATGCATTTACTTGTTATTCCCTGGGATGTTAATCCCGAAATATTCCGGATAGGTTCGTTTGCAGTAAGATGGTACGGCCTGTTGTTTGCATCATCATTTTTATTCGGATATATAATCCTCGACAAAGTCTTTAAAAATGAAAATCTGTCGCAGGTCACTCTCGACCGTCTCACAGTTTATGTAGCGGTTGGAGTTATTGCCGGGGCACGTCTGGGGCATTGCCTTTTTTATGAACCGGATTATTACCTGAGTCATCCGGTTGAGATTATCAAAATCTGGCATGGAGGGCTTGCAAGTCACGGTGCTGCCATTGGAATTCTTATAGCTTTATGGCTCTTTGTCAGAAAAGAAAAAAAAGATTATACATGGATCATCGACCGGGTTGCAATTGTTGTTGCACTTTCAGGTCTTTTCATAAGAACGGGAAACCTTATGAACTCCGAAATCTACGGTGTTGAAACAACATTACCCTGGGGTTTTGTTTTTCTCAGGAACGGGGAGACGGCACCGAAACATCCGACACAGATTTATGAAGCTCTGAGCTACCTGTTAATTTTTATCCTTCTTTTCAGGATTTACTGGAAAAGCAAAGGGGAATATATTCAGGGGTTGCTGATCAGTCTGGCACTCATCCTGATTTTTACAGCAAGGTTTTTTATTGAATTCCTGAAAGAAGATCAGGTTGCTTTTGAATCAGGCATGAAGCTTAATATGGGTCAGTTGCTCAGCATCCCTTTTGTGATCGGCGGATTTGTCTGGCTCTATTTTAGTCTCAAACAGAAGAAAAGACTGGTCATCAAAAGAAAAGGCTAAGGGCTGGGGACATGGTTCAGGGCACAGGGCTCAGGGCATTTTTCTGCGAAACTACTATTTAACTAATTTAATAACTTACACAGAGTTACACAGAGAAGTCACAGAGAAACACAGAGTTAAGAAAACAGATCTCTGTGGACCTCTGTGATTCTCAGTGGATCTCTGTGTGACTAAAAGTTATTTTATTGATGTTCCCATAATAAATGGGGGAAAGACTCTGCGGAGAAATCTGCGGGAAATAACCAATTTATTATGTAATTACATTGTAATTACTTTGTCAGAATGCCGTTGAAAAGAACGTCAAGAATTCCATTCAACCTTTCTTCGATGTCAAGTTCCCTCTTCTTCCAGAAGAGAGGGACCTCAAGCCCTTTGAGAGTTGTCTGAACAGCAAGAGCCGTAAATTCGCTGTTTTTTACGTTGAATACCTTCCTCCTTGCACCGTGGTATAAAATAAGACGCAGAATTGCAAGCTCTTCGCGGTCATATTTTTCACGTATTGCCTCAATAAAATCAAAGTGATCAAGGTTTTTATCAAAAATCGCGTTATAATAATTTGACAGTTTTTCGAACGCTTTCATTCTGACAAAGACATATTTTCTCATTTTTTCGACTGGGGATTCAACCGATTTGATAGCTGTAGTAAGCTCATTCCTAAGTATATTGGCCTCATATAATACAACTGCTTCAAAAATATCTTCCTTGCTTGTAAAATAGTAATAAACCGAACTTTTCCCCATTTTCAAAGCCCTGGCAATTTCGTCCATGGTGGTTTTTTTAAAACCGTACCGGCTGAAAATCTGCCCTGAGGTTATGATTACTTTTTCCCTAAACTCTTCTTTATTAACCATATAGTGACTAATTACAAGGGAATCCTACACTCGCACCAAATTTAGAACATAAAAAAATCTTATCAAAATATTCGAATATAATGGTCGGGAATTTGAATAACCTCCGGTTACACCTGAGGTTATTAATATACCGCCGCTACACGGCGAGTAGTCCCGTTGGGACAATTTAAGGTAGGAGACACCGCGGGTGTCATCATAACATTTCCTATTCAATATGATTTGGAATAATAAGCTGACAGAGATTTTACATGGCAATTACCAAATCCCTGCTAATTTTGTAAATTTGACATTCATAATATTCCGGCCGGAAGGAATTATAGCGATGCTAATAAACGGAAAATACTACCATAGTATCTGGCCCGACGAAAACGACAAAGGCAAAATTATGGTCATTGACCAGCAGAAACTGCCCTTCTTTTTCGAGACTAAAGAGTTATGTTCCGTTGAGGATGTTTACAATGCGATCAGTGACATGACTGTAAGAGGTGCTCCCCTGATTGGTGCGGCCGGCGCTTTCGGAATATACCTGGCGACTCTCGAAATAACCCATAATACAAGCATTGGCAGTCATATTGGCAATGCTGCCAGCTATCTGGTTTCGTGCCGTCCTACGGCTGTCAATCTTTCCTGGGCTGTAAACTATTCCCTGAAAAAATTATCCGGGATCACGGATCCGGATCTGCTTTCGGAAACAGCACTGGGAACAGCACTTGAAATATGTCAGACAGAAATAGATAACTGCAGGAAGATAGGGGATCACGGGTTGAAAATAATAATGGAGATAAGTGAAAAAAAGAGGGGAAAACCGGTGAACATACTTACCCACTGTAATGCAGGATGGCTTGCCTGCATTGATTTCGGGACAGTTACCTCTCCGGTCTATTCTGCTCATGAGAAAGGTATTCCAGTACATATCTGGGTTGATGAGACCCGTCCTAAAAACCAGGGCGCAAGACTGACTGCCTGGGAGCTGGGAACACAGGGTGTCCCATTTACCCTTATTGCTGACAATGCCGGAGGGCATCTTATGCAGAAAGGAATGGTCGACCTGGTATTTGTTGGCTGCGACAGGGCTACAAGAAAAGGTGATATAGCCAATAAGATCGGGACATACCTTAAGGCAATTGCTGCCTTCGACAACAATATTCCTTTCTATTCATTAATGCCATCAACCTCTATTGATTTCGATCTTTACGACGGCCTGAAAGAAATTGTTGTTGAAGAACGTGATCAGGATGAAATAACTTCAGTTTCGGGTTTTGCTGACGGGGAGATAAGAACCGTACGTATCTGCCCTGAGAATGCAAAGGCCGGAAACTGGGGATTCGATATTACACCGGCAAGGCTTGTTACCGGACTAATAACCGAAAAAGGAGTCTGCAAGGCAGATGAAAAAAGTATAAAGAAATTATTTTCTGATAAACTCAAATGAAATGGAAGGGGTTGTAAAGTTTAATTGCCATTGGAGCCAGTCAGGTCCCGTTATCTCTGATGAACAATATGAGATAATCAATTACTGGAGAGAAGTCCTCTACAACATGGACCTGATCGGAGCTTATGAAAATGGAGTAGGATTTGGAAATATCAGCATGAGGATCAGGGGAGGGAACCAGTTTGTAATAACGGGTTCTGCCACAGGGGAGATCCCTGAGCTGGAACCAGGTCATTATGTCAAAGTAAATTCATTCAATATTGATGATAATGCTGTACAGTGCACCGGACCGCTGAAAGCTTCATCGGAGTCGCTGACCCATGCCGCGATTTATCTGGCCGATCCGGGAGCGAATGCTGTGATCCATGTTCACAGTATCGACCTTTGGAACGAACTTATTTATAAAGTACCAACAACAAATCCTTCAATGGATTACGGTACAACGGGACTTGCAAAGGATATTTTCAGATTGTTCAGCGAATCAGATGTGATCGAAAAGAGGATAATTATTATGGCAGGCGACAGAGCCGGCATCCTTTGCTTTGGTCACGATATGGATGAGGCTGTCAATGTGCTGATGCAATACCTGAGAAAGGGAGCATAATCAGAATTGAAATCCTTACATTTACATAGAACCATAAACAAATTAAATATGAAAACTAAGATCCTTATTTTATCAATTCTCCTAAGCGTAGTAGGAATTTCATGCAAACCAAAGGCACCGGTGCTGCCTTCACAGCCTGAAGCAGTGATCCAGGCTCCGGAATATCAGAAAATGATCACGGCAAAAGTATTTATTAAATCAGGAAAAGAGACTGAATTCATTACTGCGGCAAAGATGATGATCGAAAACTCAAACAAGGAGGAAGGGTGTCTTGGTTATATGCTTTACCAGGACCCATATGAAAAAACAAATTTCATCTTTGTTGAAAAATATAAAAACCAGGCTGCAATAGATATTCATTTTGCTACTCCCTATTTCAAGGAATTCGGTACATTAACTGCTGACTGGACCAGCAAGCCGATGGAGATTAAAATTATTGACGTTGCAGGGGAAAAGTAGAAATTAGTCGTACGGTCTTGCAGTCATGCATTAATGCAGTCATGCAGTCATACGGTCATGTCGAAGTGAAACGGAGACCCCGACCCTGGCGTCGGGGCAGTCACAATCCTTTGATTTAATCCAGGAATACGTGATCTGATAAATAATTGACTTTGGCTTATTTCCGGTGTAATTTTGTTATTTGTTTTGTGAACAAATATTATAACGGAAATGATGAAAACCCCCAGAAAGTCAATTCCCGCAAGTGGGTTTCCAGCTTCACAGCTTATCCCCGAAATGCAAAAAATTAAATCTGCCGATGCTTCATGGGAAGAGGGCCGAATGTTTGGTTATGTTTATTACCCGGGCGTTGAATCGGCAAGGATTGCTGAGGAAGCCTACCGGATGTTTGGCACTGAAAACGCACTGAATCCGTCCCTCTTCACATCGCTTAAGAAGTTTGAAAATGAGATTGTTCAGATGGTTACGGGCTTGCTGAACGGAGGTCCCGAATCAGCCGGCAGCTTTACATCAGGTGGGACAGAAAGTATCCTCCTGGCGGTCAAAACCGCAAGGGACAAGGCCCGTAAGGATCACCCCGATATTGTACATCCCGAGATTATTGTTCCGGAATCAGCACATCCTGCATTTCAGAAAGCAGCCCATTACCTCGATGTGAATACAGTCCTTACCCCTGTCCGGACAGATAAGAGGGCCGACACAGATGCAATGAGGAAGGCCGTGACATCCAATACTATCCTCCTGGTCGGTTCTGCACCGTGTTTTCCGCATGGAGTTATTGATCCTGTAAGGGAAATTGGAAAGATTGCAGTTGATAATAACATCTTCTTTCATGTTGATGCATGCATGGGAGGAATGCTGATTCCCTTCGTGGAAGAGCTTGGATATCCGGTGCCAGAGTTTGATTTCAGGGTTCCGGGAGTTACATCAATTTCAACCGATATTCATAAATACGGTTATTCGCCAAAAGGAGCTTCTGTAATAATTTATGCTGACCATGCACTTCGCAAACACCAGTTTTTTGTTCATTCCGACTGGTCGGGAGGCTTATATGGGTCGCCAACATTAATCGGGAGTCGTAGCGGGGGTCATGTAGCAGCAGCATGGGCTACATTATTGAGCCTTGGTCGTGAAGGTTACCTGAAAATGGCAAATGAAGCCATGGAAATATCAAGAAAACTACAGGATGGCATAAACAGTATCGAAGGCCTTAGAGTTATAAGCAATCCTGACCTGACTATTTTCGCCTTCACATCCGATACATTTGATATATTTGAGATTGGTGATGCCATGTCGGGGAAGAACTGGTTTCTCGACAGGATCCAGTTTCCAAATGCCCTTCATGTTACAATAGCCCATCATAATGCAGTACAGGCAGATAATTTCCTGTCGGATTTAAAGCAGGCTGTCGACAACGTAAAAGAGAGAAAAATCGGCAGTGCCTCCTCTCATTTTCTGGTTTCTTTTGTAAAGGGTCTGTCAAAGGTGCTCCCTGAAACCTGGTTCAGGAAACTCTCTTCGTCAGCTTCAAAGCTTTTCGGCTCAAAAGATAACAGCAAGCATGCAATGGGAGCAGCCATGTATGGGATAACTGCGGGTATCGAGGACCGCGGGAATGTACATGAACTTGTTCTTGATGTCCTCGACAGGATCTATTCGCCATGAACCTAAACAATTTATCCAATTTGTTGTTTAATATCCAGTAGACACAATTTTAAGAAGAGAATTTACTAACCTCAAAAAGAATCGTCATGGCAAACTTAACAACAAGGTATATGGGATTGGAACTTAAAAATCCCATAATAGTCGGTGCAAATAACCTGACAACGGATATTGATAATCTGAAGAGGATAGAAAAAGCAGGTGCTGCAGCAATAGTATATAAATCGCTCTTTGAAGAGCAGATCCAGATGGAAAATCTGGAGCTCCATGAACTAAAGACTGAATACGAGGATAGAAATGCTGAAATGATAACTCTTTTCCCAAATTCCGGATCAGAATCAAAGTACCCTGCGGACCATTTATTAAAATTAAAAAAAGCAAAAGAGTCTGTAAATATTCCGGTATTTGCGAGCCTGAATGCACTCAACAATGAAACCTGGGTTGAATATGCAAAGAAAACTGAGGAGACAGGAGTTGATGGGATAGAGCTTAATTTCTATTCGGTTCCTGAAAAATTCGGAAAGGAATATGAAGATGTCGAAAAGAAACAGATAAAAACACTGATGGAAATCAAATCAGTTGTCAAAATACCGGTTTCAGTTAAGCTCAGTCCATATTATACAAATCCATTACAGTTTATTTCTGACCTTGATAACTCGGGAGCCAACGGATTTGTACTGTTCAACCGGCTCTTTCAACCCGACATTGATTTAGAATCGGAAAAACATTATTTTCCTTATAATCTCAGCAATAAGGAAGACAACAGGCTTCCCATGAGGTTTGCCGGATTGCTCTATGGGCAATTAAAAGCTTCGGTATGTTCAAATACAGGAATTTTCAGTGGCCATGATGTAATTAAAATGATTTTATCAGGTTCCGACTGTGTCCAAATTGTCAGTACACTTTATTTAAACCAGATTGAGGTTATTGCTTCAATAATTCATGAAATTGAAGAATGGATGGACAAAAAGGGATACAAAACTATCGACAGTTTCAAAGGAAAGCTGTCAAAGGAAAAAATTGAAAGCAAGCTTCCATATCGTCGCGCTCAATATGTTGATTTTATGATGACCACATCGGAGATCCTGAAAAAATACAAAGTAATTCATTGAACTGACACTTAACAGGTGCACTCGGTTAATTCAATATTTTATATTTAACTTTATTAAACATAAAATATCTGATTAATGAAAAATCTTCTGTACACCTTGATCCTGGCTCTTATACAGATCCCTGCTATAAATGCAGAGCCGGCAGTTCAGGAAACACGTCAGCGCCTGCTGATGGACAAAAACTGGAAATTTATACAGTCAGATATAAAAGAAGCGGAGAAACCAACCTATGATGACACGAAATGGAGAACGCTAAACCTGCCACACGACTGGAGTATCGAAGGTGAATTTAAGGAAGATGCAGCTACAAAAGGACCTGGTGGCTATCTCCCCACAGGTATCGGATGGTACCGTAAACATTTCAATATAGCTTCAACAGGTAAAGGCCAGCAATTCCGGATTGAATTCGACGGGGTTTATATGAACAGTGATGTTTGGATAAACGGGCAACACCTGGGGAAACATCCCTATGGATATACAAGTTTCTACTACGATCTGACTCCGTTCGTTAATAAAGGTGAAAATATTATAGCTGTTAAAGTCGATAATTCTCTCCAACCCAACAGCAGATGGTATTCAGGTTCAGGAATATACCGCCATGTCTGGCTGAATATTACTGGTCCGGTTCATGTGGCTCAGTGGGGAACATATATTACTACCCCGAAAGTAAATACATCCTCTGCGACAATATCGGTGCGCACAACTGTTGAAAACCATAATCAGAGTAATAAAAATATAATCTTACGATCGGTTGTAAAAGATGGTTCAGGTAAAGAAGTAGCAAATGCTGAAACACCTGTTCTTTTGCCCTCATCGGGGAAAACAGATGCAGAACAATTGGTTGAAGTTGCATCTCCATCTCTCTGGTCGGTTGATACACCTTCATTATATACACTTCAATCCTCAATTCTTGAAGGAACAAAGACCATTGATACTTATACTACTACCTTTGGTATCAGAAACATAGAGTTTGATAAGAATAAAGGCTTTCTTCTGAACGGGCAGCATATAAAAATGAATGGCGTTTGCCTGCATCATGATGCCGGATGCCTGGGAGCAGCAGTTCCGGAACAAGCCTGGATAAGAAGGCTGGAGTTGCTTAAGGATATGGGCTGTAATGCCATAAGGACATCACATAACCCGCCGGCTCCTGAATTTCTTGACCTTTGCGATAAAATGGGATTTCTGGTAATGGACGAGATTTTTGATGAATGGGTGGAGAAAAAAGGCCAGGTTGGTTTCAGCTACCATATTTATTTTGAAGAATGGTGGAAATCAGATCTGCTTTCCATGATCCACCGCGACCGGAATCATCCATCGATCGTGATATGGAGTGCAGGAAATGAGGTTCCCGATCAGGTGGTTGAAACCGGCAGCGAGGTAATGAGGAAACTGCTTGAAACATTTCATAATGAAGATCCCACGCGCCCTGTCACTCAGGCAAACGACAGGATTGCTGCAGGTGATGGACCTGCCAGGCTTCCTTTCCTTGAATTGCAGGATATCGTTGGCTATAATTATGTCGATCGGTGGAATAAGAGAAGGGAGTTATATTACAGTGTTGACAGGCATGACCATCCCGACTGGAAAATGATTGGGACAGAGAATGTTTCTGTTGGTGGACTTCGTGGCCAGTATTCAATTGCATCCGACCAGTCAGACAGACGTCCTGGCCGTTCAAGAGATTACAGGTTGGGCATGATCCAGGCTGAGCAACTATGGAAATTCACAGCGTTGAATGATTATGTTATTGGCGATTTTATGTGGACCGGCATCGATTATCTTGGCGAAGCAGGCTGGCCTAATAAAAACTCCAGTTCTGGTGTTATTGATCTTTGTGGTTTCCCAAAAGACGGCTATTATTTTTATCAGAGCCAGTGGACAGAAAAGCCAATGGTTCATCTTTTCCCTCACTGGAACTGGGCCGGTTATGAGGGTAAGGTCATTTCTGTAATTGTTTACTCAAATTGCGATACGGCTGAACTTTTTCTGAATGGTAAATCTTTCGGGGCAAAATCATATGTTTTCCCTCAACAGGGACATTCGAAATCCTGGAATACATACTCCAGGCCATATATTGCTCCAACAACATCCGATCTTCATTTATCATGGGATGTACCTTATGAACCCGGCACTCTGAAAGTAATTGGTAAAAAAGTTGGTCAGATTATTACTGAAGAAATCCGGACAACATCCGAACCGTCTGCTATCCGCCTCTCAACGGATAGAAAGAATTTTAAGGCCGATGCTCAGGATATTGTGAATGTCAGGGTGGAGATTGTTGATGAAAACGGATTGGTTGTTCCTACAGCTAATAATGCTATTGAGTTTAAGGTCGAGGGAGAAGGGGTTCTGATTGGTACTGACAATGGAAACCCGCAGGATAAAACTCAGATGAAAAGCAACCAGCGTGCCGCTTATAACGGATTGGCTCTGGCTGTAGTTCAATCGACCGAAAAAAGCGGGAATATTCGTCTGACAGCTGTATCTGAAGGTCTTAAAGATGCTGTTCTTCAGATTGTTTCTTCCAGATGACACAGTAATGAAGACAAATGAAAAGCACAAACCCGGTAATAAAGCAGATAATAATGATAAAGCAAAAATTCAAATCATTCATAGAAACAAGATTACCTGCTTTTGTGAAAGTACTAGCCGGACTTAACCTTTTATCTTTTCCGGCGATTTCCGGAAAGGATCTGAGGACATCATTCATAAAAGACAGCCTGAAAAGGACATTCAATATCCATATTCCGGCATCTTTTGATAAAACGGTTCAGCTTCCTCTTGTCATTGCATTGCATGGGAGGGGAGCAAACGGAGCGAGCATGATCTTTCTTACCCATAAAGGTTTTAATAAATTGGCTGATAAGGATGGATTCATAATGGTCTATCCTGATGGAATTGAGCTGAACTGGAATGATGGCAGAATGGACGAAGAAGCAAAAGACCGTGCACACGGGGAAAACATTGATGATGTCGGCTTCATTTCTGCATTGATTGATTCCATGATAAAGGATTATAATATAGATCCTAAAAGGGTCTACGTGACAGGTATTTCGAACGGAGCCATAATGTCATATCGTCTGGCCTGTGAATTATCTCATAAGATTACTGCTATTGCCCCGGTTGACGGAAATATTCCTGCCCTGCTTTTTCCCGAATGCTCACCCTCAAGACCCGTCTCAGTATTAGCTATTAATAATACTGATGATCCTCTTGTTCCCTTTGAAGGGGGTTATATTTACGGAATTCGAAAGATAAACCTTGGTAAGGTTTTATCTGCCAATGAATCAATAGAATTCTGGGTAAACAGGAACGGGTGTTCTGTCACCCCTGATGTGACTGAAGAACCCGACAATGATCCCAAAGATGGGACTAGAGTAACAAGAATTCAATACATTAATGGTATCGAAGGAACAGAGGTTATTCTTTATGCTGTTGAGGGTGGCGGACATACCTGGCCAGGTGGAGTTCAGTATTTACCTGCAATGGTCATAGGAAAAACATCCAGGGATTTTGATGCCAATGAAGTCATCTGGTCGTTTTTTAAGAAACATTCCAGGTAGTTAATTTCGTATATGATTTTTAAACAATGAGGAGAGTTATCAATACGAAATCTTTTCATGAGAGGGGCTGGCTGAAGCTTGATAATGCTGCGAAATTGTTCCCGGCAATTATTTCAGATGATCTCACTTCGGTATTCAGGGTAACTGCGTCGCTGAAGAATCGTGTAAGGTATTCAGCAATAAGGGAAGCTGTGGCTATAACTTCGCAGAGATTTCCATATTTCAGTGTTTCTCTGGGAAGCGGAATATTCTGGCATTTCCTTGAATACATCGATCATCTGCCGCGTATTCAGGCTGAAGAAAAGATCCCCTGCACTGCCTTTGACATTAAAAGGAAAAATGAACCCCTTTACAGAGTAATAATTAAAAGCAACAGGATCTCAGTTGAATTTACTCATATTCTTACTGACGGGGGTGGTGGTTTAGAATTCCTGAAATCGCTGCTTTATACTTATCTGACACTTATCGGGAAACATATCAGCTCACCCGCAGAAATAATCCTTCCCGGAACACCGGTATCAGAGGAAGAGTTCGAAGACGGTTACCTGAAATTCTTTCAGAAACTGCCTCCTCCTTCAAAGCTTGTAAGAGCCTGGCATCTCCCTTTCATCCTGAATGAGAAGCCCCGGTTGAGAGTGATTCGCGCTGAGGTCAAAGTGGATGAGATTCGTGATGTATCACGCAAGCATCAGGTATCAGTTACCGCGTACTTTGTTTCAGTATACTTTTTTTCACTCCAGAAAATCTTTAATTCGCTCGAAGGTAAAAGCAGAAAAGAGAGACGAAAAGTTTTAAGGATTGAAGTACCGGTCAACATGAGGAACAAATATCCCAGCAGGACCATGCGGAATTTTTCACTTTTTGTATTGCCGGAAATTGATGTAAGGTTGGGAACATATACTTTTGAAGAGATCCTCAGATCAGTTCATCATCAGCTTCAGATAAGCACCGATATCAAACAGATATCACGATTTCTGTCATCAAATGTAAGCTACGAAAAGCTTTTATTCGTCAGGTTAATGCCTCTGTTCATTAAAAAAATGGTCACTGCTGCTATTTACAGGAAGCTTGCTGCTAAACGCTGGACAGGTATGGTTACCAATCTGGGACTGGTTACTCTTCCGGAAGAAATGGAGGAGATGATTGATTCAATAGAGCTCATCCCGACTCCACCCAACAGGAAGGTGAAGTCAGGCTGTGCTCTGCTTTCATATAAGGACAAGCTAAGGATCTGTTTCTGTAACATAACACAATCAACTGAGCTTGAACGGTACATTTTCAGGCATCTTTCGGATGCCGGAATCCATGTTAAGATTTTGAATAACACCTAAAAGAACAGAGAATGACTATTTGCTTCAATTGCGGAATAGAGCTGGATGACGGACTGAAAATATGTCCTCTTTGCGGCAAGGATCCTGAAAACAAATCCGAACAGGAACAAATTTCGGGTAATTATCCTTCGGATGTCATTCAACTGGGAAAAAAGGAAAACAGAAGGTATCTCTGGGAACTTAGTGGAATAATAACCTTTTCCGGGATCGTGATATGTACCTTCCTTGACCTGTTGACAGGTAAAGGGCTGAACTGGTCTCTCTTCTCCGACGTTTCAATAACAACTGCCTGGGTAATTCTGACTCTTTACCTGTTTTTATACAAAAGAACTGTAGTAATAATTATTCTGCAAATGCTCACAATTCTGACGGCTCTCTTTTTTATTGACCTGCTCGCCACAGGCAGGGAATGGTTCTTCCAGCTCGGTCTACCGGTCACAGTCGCCGGATTTATTGCAGCAGGCATTGTTATTGTCCTCTACAGGGTAGTCCATTTGAAAGGGCTGAACATTTTCGCATCAGCACTTATGGCAATATCAGGATATTGCATTATAACGGAAGTCGTTTTTGATAATTACCGGAACAGCCTTGTGGATCTCCAATGGTCGCTGATCGTTGCTGTCTCTGTTCTCCCGGTAGCGTTGTTATTCTTCTTCTTCAATTACCGGCTGAAAAAGGGAAACCGGCTCGACAGTTTTTTTCATATATAAAAAGTCTGAAACGGAAAAGGACTTTCCACTTAAGAAGGCTGTGTTTTTAGAGTTTGTTTTTGTTGATGTCTTTCTTATAGGTCTTAATGATCTTCCCGAAGATCTTTTCCTTTCTTCGCCTTTCAGCAACAGTTGATTCAAAATATTCTTTCTCCTTTTCCATTTTCAGGTAATTCCCGTATGAAGCCCTGTCAAGTTCTCCATTTTCAACGGCTTTAAGGACATTACAACCGGTCTCTGTCGTATGAGTGCAATTTTTGAATTTACAGTATCGGGAGAGATTGACAATAGTTTCAAATGTGATCTCCAGTCCATTTTCTGTATCAGCTATACCTACTTCTCTCATTCCCGGATTATCGACAATTATTCCCCCGGTATCAAGGATAAATAATTCCCGGTGGCTTGTAACATGCTTCCCCTTATTAGTACTCCGGCTTATCACATCTGTCCGCATAATGGTTTTTCCGGAAAGATTATTCAATAATGTTGATTTACCAACACCGGAAGAGCCAAGCATGCAATAGGTCTTCCCTTTCCTGATAACTGCCTTTAAAGTGTCGTATCCATTGAGCGTCTCGTTGCTGATTGCTACGACGGGAATATTTTTAATCCGTGATTTAATTTGTTCAGAAATCTCAAAAATCCTTTTTTCATCTGTTAAATCAGCCTTACTGAGGACGATTACAGGCTTAACTTTTGATGAATTACAGATTGTCAGGTACCTTTCAAGCCTGTTTATATTAAAATCCCTGTCAACGGCCTGAACTATAAAGGCATAATCAATGTTTGACGCAATTACCTGGACCCCGCCAAATTGTCCGACTGCCTGCCTTTTAATAATTGATGACCTTGGCAATACTTTGTGAATGATCGCAAAATCAGGATCATAGGTTGCCAGAGCAACCCAGTCGCCAACGGCGGGAAAATCTTCACGTCCCTTAGCCGTAAAGCGCAGATTCCCTGTTATTTCTGCATTATATTCTGCATTTGTCGTCCTGACAATATACCGTTCCTTATGCTCAGCAATCACCCTTCCTTTTTCAAATCCTGAAAGATTATTGTCCTTCCAGTATTTCTCAATTTTTTTATTGTACCCAAGCTCTTCCAGTTTCATTCTGATAAAATTTGAATGTGGCAATTAACTGATTTATTTCAAATGTTTAATATTTCTTTCATAAATTTATATCCCATAATTATTAATTCATATGAAAACATCCCGTCGTAACTTCATTAAAACAGTAGCCGCACCGGTTATTGCAGCTCCATTTATTCTTCCATCCCGTGTATGGTCATCACCACCCGGCAACCGCATCACGATGGGCTTTATCGGGACGGGCAAGCAATCACAATACCTGCTCACCAGGTTTATGCCCCTTTCACAGGTTCTGGCTGTCTGTGACGTTGACACCACCCGCCGTAACGACGCGCAAAAAACAGTCAACAAGTTCTACACCGATAATAAGGACAAAGGGATTGCTGACTGCAGGGCGTATACAGACTACCGTGAACTGATTGAACGCAAGGATATCGATACTGTGTGTATTGCAACACCCGATCACTGGCATGCCATGCCTGTTTTACTTTCGCTGAAAAGTGGCAAGGATGTTTACTGCGAAAAGCCCCTGACACACAATATCCGGGAAGCTATAGATATCATAAAGGATGTTGACAAACATAAGAGGATCCTTCAGACCGGATCAATGCAGCGTTCAAGCAAGGAATTCAGGATTGCATGCGAACTGGTGCAGAACGGCTGCATCGGAAAGATCGACCGTGTCGAATGCAGTTTTGGCGGACCACCCAAATCATGCGATCTTGGGGAAGAACCCATGGAACCGGGACTGGACTGGAATATGTGGCTTGGTCCGGCGCCAATGCGTCCGTATAATTCCATTCTGAGTCCACGAGGAGTTCACACCCATTTCCCGTTATGGCGTTCCTATAAGGAATACGGGACAGGAGATGTAGGCGATTGGGGCGCCCATCACCTTGATATAGCACAATGGGGGCTGGGAATGGATAACAGCGGGCCAGCTGAGATTCGTCTGGTTAATAATGAAGCCGTACTTATTTATCCGAATGGGGTACCTGTCCTACATAAAAGGACCGGTTTTGGCATCCATTTCTTTGGCAGCGAAGGAGAAGTTATGGTCAACCGCGGCAGATTCAGGGTAATTATAAAAGGCCAAACCATTGCTTCATATGAAGGCGCTGCAACTAAAGAAACTACCTGCCAGGCAGAAGTCGACAAAGCAGAAAAACTACTTCTTAAAGATGCCACGATCAGGCTCTACGTAAGTAATTCTCACTATGAAGATTTCCTTTCCTGCGTAAAAAGCCGTAAGAAACCGGTTGCCAGCGAACAGGCCGGAGGTCGCACGGTTATTTCCTGCCATCTGATAAATCAGGTTTATTTCAATAACACTGACATTAAATGGAATCCGGTAAAATTTCGCTTTGCAGGAGGCACTGGGAATTCTGAATGGCTTACCAGCAACTACAGGGATTGGGAAAGGTCTGGTTCCTGAAAATCCATCAGGTTTACTCGTAAACTCTCTTTGCTGCAGACATGATGAAATCGTCAATCTGTTTTTGTAAGTCTGCCTTTTTCGGAGTGTGGGATTGTCTGGCAATTTTATCCAGTATTGTAATCATAGTGTCAACATCCCCTGGTGTGTTTTCGATACCAAGGCTAATCCTGACAATGCCGGGAAACTTTAAATTTGGGAATAATTTCGCGATCAGCCATTGAAATCTTTCCAGTCCGGAAGGTACCCCAACCAGGTGCTTGACCAACATATGAGCACAGTGACAACCTGATCGTACTCCGATACCACCTTTTTCGGCCAGTTCCTTAGCAACAGTTGGGGCCATTTTGCCCTTCAGGGTAAAAACAATAACACCTCCTTTCAGGGCGAATCCCGGTGATTCAGGATCTTTTACACCGTAGATAGTCAATCCTGGAATATGTGATAAACCTCTTAAAGCCTGTTTTGTCAAAACCTGTTCTTCCTCTTTAATAAGGTCCAATCCGATCCGTTTTAAAAGCAAAAGTGCTTTACCCAATGCTGCTATGCCTGATATGTTTTCCTCTCCTGATGATTTGATCAGTTCCATTTCTGAATGGCTGAATTTTAGAAGACCCTTTCGGACTACCAGCACTCCGGTGCCGAATGGTGCATACATTTTGTGGGCAGAGAACGCGAGGTAATCAATTTCACATCTTTCCATCTCGACCTTACGGTGTGCTACAAGTTGTGCTCCATCAACAAATAACCTGGCTCCATGCCGGTGAACAATCCGGCTGATCTCCTCCAGATTGTTGCATATACCAAGGACATTCGAAGCACCACTGACAGCCACAACCCTGATCCGCTTCTTAGCATGGTGTTCTTGCAGATTGTAGTCACATAGTATCTTTTCAAGTTCATTCAAATCTATAACACCTTCATTATCAACTGAAAGCCTTGCCATGGAAACATTGTGAGCCATACGCCACGGCAGATCGTTGGAGGTATGTTCGAGAATAGTGCTGAGCACAACAGGCTCGGTTCCCTGTTCGCTTTCACGGCCCAGGCTCTCAGCTGCAAGGTTTATGGACTCAGTAGTATTGGAAGTAAAGATCATATCATAGTCGGCTAATGACGCCCCAAGAACATCTGTACAGATTGACCTTACTTCCCTAATGATCTCCTGGTGTGTTTCTTTATGCTGATGCCATGTCTGGCAGACTGTGTTCCATACAGGCGTGAAAGTGGGTGTACTGGCTGCATTGTCGAGGTTGATAAATGGTTTGCTTCCTTCCACCGTTGGTACAGGAAAATCCTTGCCTATCAGGGTATGCCTGAGTTCATCCAGAAGTTCCTTACCCGAGTAGTTCATCAGGTCGTCATTATAAAGAATTTCGGCAGAAGTCAGCTTTTCGGCGTTCGAATCCCTGAATACTTCATTACCGTAATGTTTAATCAGTTGCAATGCTCTGGCAAATACAATGACATTGATGATAGCGGGTGTGCCAGCCTCAAATTTTTCCGGTTCATCACCCCAGATAACCCATCCGTGAGAAACAAGTCTGGTCGTACCTCCCCCTGTCTCGAAAGGTGTTCCTTCAGGTAAAGCTCTTTTTTCGACAGCTAAGGCCCTTACTCCCAGTGGCAGGCCGATATCGAGGCTTGATACGCTTTTATACCTCCCCTGTTTAATTAGTGACTTTAGTATCTTTTCTCTTCTGGGAGTACAAAAGATGATCACATATTTACCGCGTTTCAGCCCAAGGTATTCCAGCACAATGTCCCTGGTCTGCTCGAATAAATATGTGGAAACCATCGAGTTGTGTCCGCTGCCCCGATGGACGTTGGAATAAGTCTCGAGTGCCGCATGTACTGATCCCTCAAGCTCTTCAAATGCTTTCCCTGACTTTACTTCTGATACAGGGGTAATTGGTTTTTCCATAATTTCTAATACAATCCTTAAAAATAGTACAAAAAACCAAATTACCAGAGGGAAACCTTTTGGCGACATCAATCTCAATATGACCGGCTTTCAGCATATGGCCCCGATGAGCACAATGCCATTGAATAGCGTATTACAGTATTTTTTTCTAATTTGGTTTCGTATTTTAAAAATCAAGGTTTATAAGGATTAACATGAACACAGATAAAAATGGCTTAGTGCGGCTTAAAAAGAGTTTTGGCTATGCTTTTACGGGAATATATGATCTTATGAGGTCTGAGCCAAATACCCGCATTCATCTGTTGGCGACTGTTTGTGCCCTGATTGCAGGGTTTTTACTCCGGATTTCAAAGACAGAGTGGTGCATTATTTTGGTCGTGATAGCCCTCGTCTGGGCAGCGGAAGCCTTTAATACAGCTATTGAGAAGCTGACAGACCATTTATTCCCTGAATATAACGAAACAGCACGGTTTGTCAAAGATATTGCTGCGGGAGCTGTACTGGTTTGCGCGATGACCGCCTTTGTTTGCGGGCTGATCATATTTTTACCTAAACTAATTGGCCTTATCTAATTTCTTTAACTCTTGTTATATGTCAAATTCCGAATCATGGAAAAAATTATTCACTTATCAGATTTGCATGTCGGACATGAAGAATGCGGTAATAAATTTCGTGCTATTATTGACAACATCTCATTTCTGAAGCAGCCTGCAAATAATTATATCGTTCTGATTACAGGTGATATTGTTGAAAATGCAAACCACCCTGAGTTCATTGAAGAAGCTGTTGAGGGAATTGAACAACTGAAGGAGAGGGGATATAAGGTGCTGGTTGTTCCAGGTAACCACGACTACGGGACTGGCACCGCGGGAAATGAGAAGTTTATTGGTTTGTTTAAGGAAAAGTACTTTAAATCGAGGGAAATCTCTTATCCGAAACTGGATATAACAGGTGAAATTGCTTTTATGGGTCTCGATTCAACAGCCGAAGAGCTGCATTGGCTCGACCGGTTCCTTTCTGAGGGGGAATTAGGACAGGGACAGTTACTGAGGCTTGAAAATATGTTGAATCAACAGGAGGTTCTCAGCCGGAAGAAGGTTGTTTACCTGCACCATCATCCATTTGATTTTAAGTTTGGGATGCAGTTAAGGGACACTGATGAATTAAGGAAAATTATTGAAAACAGAATTGATATGCTATTATTTGGCCATTATCACGTTGACCCTGCCAGTGCAGGTAAAATATTTCATGGCAAATGGGGCATTAAGAGATGTTACAATGCGGGCACATCGACACATAAAAACGGGAATGTTGGTCTTCAGAGAGTAATTGATTTATCCGATGCCGATCCCAGAATGGATTATGATGGTAATTTCATCTAAATGGATCTGTTGGACAATCAGATTTTAATTTACTAAAAGCTTAAACAATAAGTCTCATATGAACGAATTTGACATTAAAGCAGCCGGCTGGGATCAGGATCCAATGCATTGGGATCGCTCCGAAGCTATTGCAACTGAGATAAAGAGAATGATCCCACTTAACACTGCGATGAGTGTTCTCGAGTATGGTGCAGGTACAGGGATAACCAGTTTTCTGCTTAAAGATCATGTAAAAGAGATCACCCTGATGGACAACTCTTCCGAAATGGTGAGGGTGATGACCGAAAAAATCAAAACTTCAAAAGTCAAAAATCTT
>CAZCQC010000082.1:0-3067 GCA_964500155.1 uncultured Rikenellaceae bacterium
GTGATCTTAGATAAGAACAGGATTTGCAGGTATTTATACAGCGGGAAAATTCCGGTAACGGAAAATGAAAAGATCATTCAGCTCATAATCGGGCTGACGAAGGAATAGCCTAATAATTTGATTTTTTTGACTCTGTGTTTCTTTGTTTAAATCACCCCCACCCCCCCTAAAGGGGGCTTAATAACCTATGGTTCTTAGCCCCCCTTCAGGGGGGGTGGGGGGTAAATTCACCGAGCGACACAGAGTTTTTATTTAAAAGCATTATGACAGTCCCGAATCTTCTGATAATAGCCGGAACAGGAAACAAATCGGGAAAGACCTCAATGGCCTGCCGGATAATAGAACAATTCAGTCATCTTGGGATTATTTCGGTAAAGATCACACCACATTTTCATGAGACCACGCCCGGACTTTTACCGATATGTGAGAAAAAGGGATATTCGGTTTATGAAGAGACAAACTGCGCTACATCCAAGGATACATCCAGGATGCTGAAGGCAGGGGCATCGAGGGTTTACTTTGCAAAGGTCACCGATAACTCGCTTGATAATGCATTTAAAGAGATCATGAAGCATATTCCGGAAGGCACCCCGATAATTTGTGAATCACCCGGACTACGTTATTATACCGAACCGGGGTTATTTGTTATCATGACCTCCCTTTTAAAATATAATCAAAAGAATATCAAATCATTATTGGATTTACCTCATGTAGAATTCAATATGGAATATCTTGCATTAAACAAGGATATCCCTATTTCTTTTAAGAATGGTAAATGGATCAGCATCCAAAATGACAATTGATCAGTTAATTTCATTTACGTCTGAAATATCTGTTCCAAGTTTTGCCTTTATCCTTTCAAGATCGGTTTTCATTAAGGCAATGGATTGAAATATCTGTTTTTCAGGAAGAACCGGTTCGGGAAGCTCATTGCTTATATAATTAACAAATCTCCAGATCTCTTTGACTTCGCTTATATGCACTTCATAAGGTTCATATAAAGGATTCAGAGAAAATAGAACAAGTTTTCCGTCTTTTGAGATATTGTTTTCAAGGATCTTGAAGACAATTCCGTCATTTAAAGTAAAAACAATATAGGCTTTACCGGTTTTGATGTTCATCCAGTCCTGCAGAAATTCACCGGTTACCCACGATCCGTCGGGTATCGGCAACATTGAATCGCCTTTAAGCTGGAATGTCCTGTATTTTTTCTTATCTGAAAGAAATGGCAGACTGAAAACAGGAAGTTCCCCGATATATTCAGGATCGGCATAGCCAGTTGTATAACCTGCTTTTGCTTTTTCTGCAACCAGCTCAATATTTTCCCTGTTTTCCGAATTGACGGTTGTTGTCAGCACTCTCAGGTTGCTCCCTTTTACATAAGCATCATAACCCCTTTCAAGTTCTCCGAGCTGGCTTTCCGACAATCTGGTCATATCGATCTTTAGCAGTGTGTCGATCGACATGTTGAAGTACCCCGAAAATGATACAAGAATATCTATCCCGGGTTGTGCCACGCCGTTCTCATACCCGCTGAGGGTTGAACGTTTCAGGTTAAGGGCAACAGCAACATCATCCTGTGTTCTGCCCCTTCTTTTTCTTAAAAATTTTATGTTGGAAGTGAAGTACATATAAAAATATTGATTATATTGTAATCATAATATTGATTAATTTCTAATCAAAAATAAAACTTAATTATTACATAAACAAGAAAAAAGTATTTTTTTTACCCCCAACCCCCTAAAGGGGGCTTATTGACCTATGGTTTTTAGCCCCCCTTCAGGGGGGATGGGGGGCAAATAATCTGAAAAATGTTTCTTTCCGGCAACATAGACCGATCAGTTCTTCATCTCGACATGGATACATTTTTTGTATCGGTTGAGAGGCTTAAGAACAGCAGGCTCACAGGCAAGCCTGTCATAATCGGCGGTATGTCGGATCGCGGAGTTGTATCGAGTTGCAGCTATGAAGCAAGAAAATATGGCGTGAGCTCAGCAATGCCGATGAAGATGGCCAGGAGCATGTGTCCCGATGCCATTGTTATAAGAGGCGATATGGAGATGTACAGCAACTATTCACATATGGTTACGGGAATAATTGCGGAAAGATCGCCGCTTTACGAAAAAGCATCGATCGATGAGCATTATATCGACCTTACCGGCATGGACCGCTTTTACGGATGCTATAAATGGTCACATGAACTGAGGCAGTATATAATAAAAGAAACAGGCCTTCCCATATCCATAGGCCTTTCAGTCAATAAAACCGTGTCAAAGATCGCGGCAGGAGAAGCAAAGCCAAACGGGGAAATTGAGGTAAAAAAAGAGATAGTCCTCCCCTTTCTCGATCCGCTGTCAATAAGCAAGATACCGATGGTAGGCCAGAAAACTTACCACACACTCCGGTCAATGGGTATTGCAACTATATATACTCTGAGGAATATCCCGGCCGAGATGCTTGAGAACCTTATGGGCAAAAGCGGCATTGAGATATGGAAAAGAGCCAACGGGATAGATTCCACCCCTGTGATCAGCTACTCAGAGCAGAAATCGATAAGCACCGAGCACACTTTCGAAAAAGATACCACCGACATGGTCAGGCTGAATCAGCTCCTGGCAGGCATGGTTGAAAAAATTGCCTTTGAGCTCCGGAAACAGGAAAAGCTTACATCGTGTATCACGGTAAAAATAAGATATTCAAACTTTGATACACACACACTTCAGAAAAGGATCCCGTATACCTCTTTTGATCATGTCCTTTCAGATATAGCAAAAGAGCTTTTTGGCAGGCTCTACCAGCGACGCATGCTTATCAGGCTTATCGGGGTCAGGTTCAGCCATATGGTCAGAGGAGTCCAGCAGCTTGATATGTTCGATGACACTCCGGAAAAGGTGAGCCTGTATATGACCATGGATAATATCCGGAAACGCTTCGGCCGCGATGCAGTGCGAAGAGCTGTCGGGGTAATGACAGTGAGGGAAAGGGAGGAAAAGGCTTTGAAACAGCTTGAAAATGCAGCGAATGAACAGAAGATGATGGAGGAGAGGTTAAAAGGGTATATGATGTA
>CAZCQC010000083.1:0-11762 GCA_964500155.1 uncultured Rikenellaceae bacterium
ATTAAATATTAGTTAACCAATTAGTTATGAGTCTATCATCAGTAAGCATAAACCGCCCGGTTCTTGCAACCGTTTTTGCAATTATTATTCTTCTTTTCGGGATTGTTGGTGTTACCTTTCTTGGGATAAGGGAATTTCCGAGTGTCGATCCTGCAATTATAACCGTTAGTACCTCATATCCTGGCGCCAATTCGGATGTCATAGAAACACAGATAACCGAGCCGCTGGAACAGAATATCAACGGAATCCCGGGAGTACGGTCGCTCACCAGCATAAGCCGCCAGGGCGGTAGTAATATTACCGTTGAATTTGAATTGTCAGTCGATCTTGAAACCGCTGCAAATGACGTCAGAGATAAAGTTTCACAGGCAATGAGATTCCTGCCACGCGACTGTGATCCCCCTACTGTTGCTAAAGCTGATGCGGATGCTAACCCTATCCTTTTTCTTACTGTTGAAAGCAGTAAAAGATCATTGCTCGAGCTTTCTGAAGTTGCTGATCTCACTTTGAAGCAACAGCTTCAGACAATATCAGGAGTAAGTGCAGTAAATATTTTCGGGGAAAAAAGGTATGCCATGCGTTTATGGATCGATCCGGTCAAACTGGCAGGATACCAGCTGACTCCCATGGATGTCAGAAATGCAATTAATCGCGAAAACGTTGAGTTGCCCTCAGGAACGATCGAAGGCACAAATACTCAGCTTACAATAAGGACACTTGGGCTGATGACGACCCCAAAGGAATTTAATGATCTGATAGTTAAGCAGTCGGGAGATCAGATCGTTCGTTTTAAAGATATCGGCCGGGCTGAACTTGGACCGGAGGACATCAGAGGAATTCTGAAAAGGGACGAAGTTCCAATGGTTCAGATCGCGATTATCCCGCAACCCGGATCAAATCATATAGATATTGTCGACGAGACCTACAGACGACTTGATTATATAAGAAAGGATCTGCCTGATGATGTAAAAGTTAATGTCAATTATGACAATACCGAATATATCCGTTCTTCGATAAAAGAGGTTAAGAGCACAATATACATCGCATTCACACTTGTAGTTATTATTATCTATTTCTTTCTCCGGAGCTGGAGGGCAACTATGATTCCAATACTTGTTATTCCTGTATCCCTTATTGGTTCCTTCTTCATTATGTACTTAGCGGGGTTTACAATAAATGTTCTTACTCTGCTGGCTATTGTTCTCGCAATTGGAATAGTAGTAGATGATGCCATAGTTGTAATGGAGAATATTTATGTCAAAGTTGAATCAGGACTGAATCCGGTTGAAGCAGCTCTGACAGGCTCAAAAGAGATCTATTTTGCAATTATCTCAACTACAATAACACTTATCTCTGTCTTTTTCCCTATCGTATTCCTTCAGGGTATTACAGGTCGTCTGTTCAGGGAATTCAGCATTGTGATGGCAGGTGCAGTCGGAATTTCGGCATTTCTGGCACTTTCCCTTACACCAATGGTTTCTTCCAAACTGTTAAGACATGAAAAAAAACATAGCTGGTTCTTCAGAAAAACAGAACATTTTTTTGAAAGATTGAATACGGCGTACAGAAGATCATTAAGTTCATTTCTTAAACATCGAAGATTTGCATTTGTTATTCTTGCACTTTCTCTGGGGACTGTCTTCCTCCTCTGGAAAACAATACCTTCGGAAATGGCACCTATGGAAGACCGTTCACAGATCACAGTCAATACTACTGCAACCGAAGGAGCAACATATGAATATATGCTCGCCTATTGCGATGATATCGCAGGGCTTGTTGAGGAAAAAGTCCCTGAACGACTTAGTTTTACTACCATGGTCAGAGGAGGAGGCATGGGTAATATAAGGATAATGCTTGAGAAACCCGATAAGAGGCAAAGGACCCAGCAGGAGATTGCCGATGAACTGACAGTAGATCTCAGGAAAAAGACAAAGGCAAGGGCATTTGTAATGCAGCAATCAACATTTGGCAGCAGACGCATGGGGATGCCTGTTCAATATGTTCTTCAGGCCACTTCAATTGATAAGTTAAGAGAAATTCTTCCGGCATTCATGACTAATGTAATGGAGAGCGATGTACTGCAGATGGCAGATGTAAACCTTAAATTCACAAAACCTGAATTAAGAATCCATATTAACCGTGAAAAAGCTATCACTCTCGGAGTCTCCACTCAGAATATCGGGCAAACACTGCAGCTTGCGCTTAGCGGCCAACGTTTCGGATATTTTTTCATGAATGGAAAACAATATCAGATACTCGGTGAGCTTGCCAGGGAGGACCGTAACAAACCACTGGACCTTAAATCATATTATGTCAGGAACAATAGCGGAGAGATGATCCAGTTTGATAATCTGGTGACTCTTTCAGAGGAGACTGCACCTCCCCAGCTTTACAGGTATAACAGGTTCGTAGCCGCAACTGTTTCGGCAGGTCTTGCCAAAGGAAAAACAATGAGCGAAGGACTTGCAGAAATGGACAGAATTGCCGCTGAAGTTCTGGATGATTCATTCAGGACAGCCCTTTCGGGCGATTCAAAAGACTTTCGTGAAAGCTCATCAAGTTTAATGTTTGCTTTCATGCTTGCATTAATTTTGATTTTCCTTGTCCTATCAGCCCAGTTTGAAAGCTTTAAAGACCCATTGATTGTGATGATGACTGTTCCGCTGGCACTTACCGGTGCATTGGTTTTTATGTGGTACTTCGGCATAACAATGAACATTTTCAGTCAGATCGGTATAATCATGCTTATAGGGCTGGTATCGAAAAACGGGATCCTTATTGTTGAGTTCGCGAACCAGAGAAAATCAGCAGGGATGTCTAAAATAGATGCTATTAACCATGCAGCTGCTGCCCGCTTCCGTCCTATTCTGATGACAAGTCTGGCAACCATTCTCGGAATTTCGCCTCTGGCCCTGGGATTTGGTGAAGGCGCACAGAGCAGAATTGCTATGGGAACTGCAGTGATCGGGGGAATGGTATTTGCCACATTCCTTTCGCTTTATATTGTTCCGGCTATTTATACTTACATATCAAGTGAAACAAAAAAGAGTTCTGATGAAACCCAAATAATTGACCATAATCCCAAACATGAATAAATATAATCTACAATTATGTGTGGTTCCATCATACCATTAAAATCAAAATTTTGTTATGATGAAAATGAAATTTCTGCTATTTAATTTAATAATTCTCCTTGTTTCTTCAGAAGTCTCAGGCCAGGTCGTTTACGATCTGAATGGATGTATCAGGACAGGACTTGAGAAGAATTTCTCGCTTCTGATTGTAAAAAACAGTGAGACTATTGCCAAAAATAACTTTACCCTGGGAAATGCCGGGTTCCTACCTTCCCTTAATGTTAACGGCAGACACAGCGGTTCCATAAACGACATAACCAGGAATCAGACTGATGGCAGTCAGACCCTTAGTAACGGAGAACGCAACACTACAACATCTGCAGGTCTTGCAATGGATCTTACTATTTTCAACGGCTTTAGTGTTCAGACAACTTATAAAAAGCTCAATGAACTGAAACAAATTGGGGAGCTTAGCACCCAGCTTGCCGTTGAGAACCTGGTAGCTGACATTATCTCAGGATATTACAACTATATCGAACAGACAATGCTTTTAAAGAACCTGCTGTATGCGGTAGTTCTCTCAAAGGAACGGTTGCGGATTGATGAGGATCGTTATCTGCTGGGATCAAGCTCAAAGCTCCAGGTTTTGCAGTCGCGTGTTTATCTTAATGCCGACAGTTCAAGGCTGTCGCGCCAGTTCGAAGTAGTCAGGGCTGCACAGATTCGTCTGAATGAGCTGCTGGCACTGGAAGATCTGAGTCAGAAGTTTACCACAACCGATACTTCAATAAATGTAAATCCCGAACTGCTGTTTGAAAAACTTCTAGAGGAGACTCTGACAAAAAATACAAGCCTTCTGATAGCAACAAAGAACAAAATGATATCAGAATATGATTATAAACTTATTGCATCACGAAGCTACCCTTACCTTAACGCCTCATCAGGCTATAATTATTCAATCAATACTTTCTCCTCGAGCAGTACAAAGAACCAGCTTACAAATGGGCTAAGCTATGGTTTGACCCTGGGAGTGAATATTTTTGATGGGTTGAACCAGCGGAGGAATATCCGGAATTCCTCAATTGATGTAAAAAACAAAGAGCTTAAATATATGGAGATTGAACAGGGTGTCAGGGCAGATCTGATAACCCTTTACAGCGCATACAGCAATTACCTCCGACTTATAACACTCGAAAATCAGAACCTTCAGACTGCTACTGAAAACCTGGATATCGCCATGGAAAGGTATAAGCTCGGAAGTCTGTCGGGGATTGATCTCCGGGAGGTTCAGAAGAGTCTTCTCGATGCCCGTGAAAGTCTGCTGTCGGTTGAATATCAGGCAAAGCTTGCTGAAATTTCACTTCTGCTGATATCGGGAAAAATCATGGAGTACTACCAATAAGACTTTTATCCCAAATTCGCTATATTTGTTATTCATTTTTTGTTATGGAAAAAAAGACAGAACTGATAACAAACAGCGACGGAAGTATATTTCATTTAAATCTGCTCCCGGGCGATATTTCCAATAAAATATTGATTGTCGGCGATCCGGGACGCGTTGAAATGCTTTCCTCACTTCTGAGTGACATCAGGGTGAGAAAAGAGAACAGGGAATTCAGGACAGTTACAGGAAGCTATGAGGGTAATGAAATTACAATAATCTCTTCCGGTATCGGGACAGATAATATTGATATTCTCATTAACGAGCTTGATGCTCTTGCCAACATTGATCTATCAACAGGAATAGCAAAAGAGGACCCGGTATCATTGACTTTTGTAAGACTTGGTACCTCAGGCGGAATAAGAAGCGATGTACCAGCCGGATCATGTGTTATGACTGAAACTGCTATTGGATTTGATGGCCTCTTACATTTTTATGAAGGCTATGACTGGCTTCTTGATAATATACTTACATCGGTGCTGGTTGAATATCTTGAATGGCCTGATACACTTTCGTTCCCATATGCTGTTAATGCCAGTAAAGAGCTTTTGGCGCTTTTTCAGAATGAGAATTTCATTAAAGGAATAACTGTCTCGGCCCCTGGCTTTTACGCACCTCAGGGAAGACGGCTTCGCCTCGATACTTTCGACAACGAGATCAATAATAAGCTTGCCGGGTTCTCATTCCGGGGCAGGACAATATCAAATTATGAGATGGAGAGTTCTGCTATTTACGGCTTGTCAGGTTTACTGGGTCACAAAGCCCTTACGATTTGTGTAGTAATTGGCAACCGGGTCAGCGGGGAATTCATTAATGATTATAAACCCATCATTATGAATCTTGCTAAAAAAGTGATGGAGATTATCTAAGGTACAGAATTGTAACAAATGTTACAAATTGTCCCTGTACCACTTTATTGCCTCCGACATTCCCTCACTGACAGAGTGAGTCGGTCTGTATCCCAATAATCTTTTTGCTTTTTCTATAGAAGCCTGTGAATGAGGTATATCCCCAGCCCTGTTTTGTCCATAAGCAGGTATTATTTCCAGTACTTCCCTGTCGAATAAACCTATCAGCTGCTTAATCATTTCAAACAATTCATTTAGATTTGTTCTTTCACCATGAGCGACATTATAAATCTGATTAACTGCAGAATGATCTTCGGCCAGTGCAGCAAGATGATTTACCTGGAGAACATTATCTATATATGTAAAATCCCTTGAGTATGATCCATCCCCGTTAATGGACGGAGATTCGTGGTTCATCAGTTTCTTTACAAACAAAGGTATAACCGCGGCATAGGCTCCCTGTGGATCCTGACGTCGGCCAAAAACATTGAAGTATCGCAGACCGATAACCTCAATATTGTAGGTGCCCGCAAAATTTTCAGCAAAGAGCTCATCGACATATTTAGTTATCCCGTATGGCGACATTGGTTTTCCTATTTTGTCTTCGACCTTGGGCAGATCGGGATGATCTCCATAAGTTGAAGAGCTGGCAGCATATATAAACCTTCTGACTTTTGCTTCCTTCGATGCATAAAGCATTTTTACAAACCCGCCTATATTGACATCTGTGGATGTAACCGGATCTTTAATTGATCGCGGAACTGAACCTAATGCAGCCTGGTGAAATACAAAATCAATTCCCTGAACAGATTTTTCACAATCAGTGTAATTCCTTATATCACCTTCAATCAGTTTGAAATCAGGATTATTCATGAATTCTCTCAGGTTTTCATGTTTGCCTGTCGAAAAATTATCAAGGCAGACGACATAGTTGCCTGAATTAAGCATCGATTCAACAAGATTTGAACCTATGAAGCCTGCACCTCCTGTAATGAGGACTTTCCGGCCACTTACTTTTCGATTCATAAGTAAAACTATTGTAGAAAAACGGATATCAGGTATGATTATTTCTTAAGGCTCAGGAGAAATCACTTTTCAAAAAGCAGAAGAATTTCTTTCAGAATGAATTCAGCGGTCTTGCCATCACCGTAAAAAGCAGGATACTCAAGGTTCTGCCCCGACTGGATGTATCCGGCAAATGCATCCCGGATCAGTTCAGGATTTGCATCTACCAGCCTGACTGTGCCGTTGGCAACCAGCTCAATCCATTCAGTCTCTTTCCGAAGCACTATGCTGGGCTTCTTGAAAAAATGCGATTCTTTCTGAACACCTCCGGAATCAGTAATGATCATACTGCTGGTTTTTTCGAGGAGTGTCATTGCAAGATATGAAACCGGAGGTATTATCCTTATATAATCTGAATTTCTGAGATCATTAAGCAGATTATTCAGGTTTGATTTCAGGGAGTTCATGGTACGGGGGTGAAAGGGCATCACGAAAGGCATCAGGTACTCTTCAGCGAGGCTTTTCAAAGTTGAAAGGATTGCTTCAAGTCTTCCCGTGTCATCTGTGTTAATATCCCTGTGAATAGTGGCAAGCACGAACTTATTTCTTTCCAGAGACATCGATTCAAGTATTTCACCTTTTTTCCTTTCAGCCAGCTCGGCAAAAAATAGTGAATTATCAAACATGATATCCCCGGTAAAATAGATCTTTGGATTGTCAATAGTATACGGAGGGCTGTTCTCGGGTCTGAATCCTTCGTTAATAAGGTTTTTAAATGCAGCGTGTGTAGGTGCAAATAACAGAGTTGAAGAATGATCACTCATGATCCTGTTGATCTCTTCAGGCATTGTTTTATTAAATGACCTCAACCCTGCTTCAATATGGATAACGGGGAAATGAAGCTTTGCTGCAGCAATTGCCCCTGCAAGTGTGGAATTTGTATCTCCGTAGAGCAGAACTGCATCGGGTTTCTCATTAAGAAGTACCTCTTCGATCCCTGTGATCATTGATGCTGTCTGGCGTCCATGATGAGCGGAACCTACTCCAAGATTGAAATCAGGTTTGTGAATTTCGAGTTCATCAAAAAAAACTTCTGACATCTCTTTATCATAGTGCTGACCGGTATGAAGTGTCAGTTCCGTAATCTGATCAGAGAAAATTAAACGGATTGCTCTGCTTATAGCTGATGATTTTATGATCTGAGGCCGGGCTCCTACTATATTAAGCAGTTTTATTTTTGGCATTATCCACTTGAAAATTAAATATTCAGACTAAAGGTAAGACTATTTGGCATAATTGACAGCTCTTGTTTCGCGGATAACTGTAATTTTTATCTGTCCGGGATAGGTCATTTCATTTTGTATCTTTCTTGCTATCTCGAATGACAGGTTTTCAGCCTCTTTGTCGTTAACTTTTTCAGCTCCGACTATTACCCTTAGTTCTCTTCCGGCCTGAATTGCATATGTTTTCATCACCCCCGGATACTGCAATGCAAGTGATTCAAGCTCTTTAAGCCTTTTGATATATGATTCAACAACTTCCCGCCTTGCTCCCGGACGTGCGCCAGAAATGGCGTCACAAACCTGAACTATCGGTGCGATTAGTGTTGTCATCTCGGTTTCATCATGATGCGAACCGATGGCATTGCAGATTTCGGGCTTTTCCTTGTATTTTTCAGCCATTTTCATTCCGAGGATTGCATGTGGGAGTTCCGGTTCATCGTCAGGTACCTTTCCAATATCATGTAAAAGACCAGCTCTTTTAGCAAGTTTGGGATTCAGTCCGAGTTCGGCAGCCATTATAGATGCCAGGTTAGCAACCTCCCTTGAATGCATAAGAAGATTCTGACCATAGGATGACCTGTATTTCATTTTTCCTATAAGCCGTATAAGTTCAGGATGTAACCCGTGAATTCCAAGGTCGATTGTTGTCCTTTTACCAACTTCAAGGATCTCCTCTTCAACCTGTTTTCTGGTTTTATCAACAATTTCCTCAATCCTGGCGGGATGGATCCTCCCGTCGGTGACCAGTTGATGCAGCGCAAGACGGGCAACTTCCCTTCGAATTGGATCAAAAGCTGAAAGAACAATTGCCTCCGGAGTATCGTCAACGATGATCTCTACTCCGGTGGCTGCTTCAAGGGCTCTTATATTGCGACCCTCACGGCCAATAATCCTGCCTTTCATTTCATCCGATTCGATATGAAACACTGTAACTGCATTTTCAATGGCATTCTCAGCCGCTACTCTTTGAATAGTCTGAAGTACAATTCTTTTTGCCTCCTTGTTAGCAGTCATTTTAGCTTCATCCAGTATCTCATTTATATAAGACATTGCTCCGGTTTTGGCTTCTTCTTTTAAGGATTCGATAAGGTGGTTTTTTGCATCATCGGCAGATAAGCCTGAGATGGCTTCAAGTTGATCAACCTGCTGACGGTGAAGCTTTGAAAGCTCCTCACTTCTTTTGTCAACCAGTTCAAGTTGTGAATTAAGATTATCACGTATTGCATCAGCTTCATTCTTTTTTCGCTGAGCTTCCTCGAGTTTCTGTGATAAAGAGAGCTCTTTTTGTTTTATCCGGCTTTCGGCCTGACCGATCTTGCTGTTTTTTTCATTAATTACTTTCTCGTGTTCGGCTTTCAGTTGTAAAAATCTTTCTTTGGCCTGGAGTATTTTTTCTTTTTTAATCACCTCCGCTTCTGTTTCTGCTTCACTGACAATCTTTCGACTCTTGTTTTTAAGAGCAACCTGCCATACAAGATAAGAAGCACCAAATCCGAAGATCAGTGCTGCCAGGCTAATAATATAATTTAGTCCGTTCATTATTTCAGTTCGTTATTATGTTCACTTTAAAAATTTGTATATAAAAAACCCGCAAAGTCTCTTCAGATTTTATAAAACCCCATATCTTAATGGCTGGAGCCGCTAATACAGCTCGAACGTCCACTGTCCCGTTGTTAAACGGGATCCCGGTAAACCGGGATGAGGCCTGTTCTACCTGAACTAAGGAGTGCTCCAAAGTTTTAAATGTTGAGTTTCAAAAATGAATGAAGAAACGATGCGGGCAATAAGTTTATCTATTTTAAAGAACGCTGTTACTCTTTTCCTCCAAGAACCTGATCAATTTTACTGATAAGTTCTTTTATGGTATCAGGGAAGTGATCACTGTTTATTTTTTCCTCCTCTTCGTTAAGCTTGATCACATATTGAAGTGAAGCCATCGCCAGGAAATCCTGTACATCCTTGTCAGAATAGCGCTGCTTGTATTGCAGCACTTTTTCGTTAATCATCCTGGCAGCTTTCCTGATCTTTTCCTCATTTTCCCTTTCAACCTTCAATGGATAATATCTGTCTGCCACGTTCACCCTGATTGAAAGCTTATCATCCATTGTTATATCTTATCTGTTCAAAAGAGCAACACATCTGTCAATTTCCCGCACTAATTCATTTATCTTCTGCTTCGCCTCAACTGCGCCTTCCCCATCACCCATTAATGCTCCTGATATTTTTATTCTCTCGTATTTAATTTCTAATTCCTTAACCTTTTCATCACGCTCCTGAAGATAACGTTTCAGGGTATCATTTTCTTTCGTCAGAGCTCTGTTTTTTGTCCTCAGGTCATCATATCTTTCAAACAACTCTTCAAGCTTATTGTTCAGCAATGTCAGTTCTTCAAGGCCCTGATCGGACATACTAAAATCTTTAATGCAAAGTTAACATTGTTAATCTTATTTTCAAAAAATTAACTCAAATAGTTTGGTAGAACAACTCATAAGCATAGTTTTGCACCAGTTGAAACATAATTTCTTTTTCCTGATATGATCTTAATTCTGATATTTCTATTAAATCTCCTTTTGATAAATGCTCCTGGTGATGAACCAAAGGACCGTTCAATATTTATTTCCCCGGTCAAAATTCCACTTACGCTTTCTGCAAATTTCGGTGAACTCAGAGCGGATCATTTTCATTCCGGAATTGATGTCCGTACTCAGGGGGTTACCGGAAAAGAAATTCTTGCCGCTGCATCAGGTTATGTTTACAGGATAAGCATTTCACCCGGAGGATTCGGGAGAGCACTCTATATCAGGCACCCTTCAGGCTATTCGACTGTGTATGGGCACCTTGACAGGTTTACCCCAGAGATTGATGAGTACGTAATATCGAGGCAATATGATGAAAAGAGTTTCATGGTAACCCTCTGGCCTTCAAAAGATAAATTCAGGTTCAAACAAGGCGATATCATTGCATATTCAGGAAACTCAGGAAGTTCATCGGGACCTCATCTGCATTATGAAATAAGAAAATCTGATGATGAAGTGCCTGTCAATCCGTTACTGTTTGAATTCGGAATAAAGGACGATATCAGACCGGTAATAGAAAATCTTGTTATTTTCCCGGCAGGTAAAAAGACAATTATAAATAGCCGGCATAAGCAGCTAAAATTAAATGTTAACGGAGGAAGCGGAAATTACAGCATATCTTCAAATAATCGGATTTCGATAAATGGTCCCGCAGGTTTCGGATTTAAAGCCTACGATCTTCTGAATGGCAGTTACAATAAATGCTCGGTTTATTCAATTGAACTTAAGATTGACAATATTCCGGTTTTTAACTATAAAATGGATTCCTTTTCTTTCGGTGAGTCGAGATATGTCAACAGCCACATTGACTATGAAACATTGCAGCGGGAAAAAACTTATGTTGAAAGAGCCTTCATTCTTCCAAATGACAAGCTGAGTGCATATGGAAACGTTTTAAATAATGGGATCTTTAACTTTACAGATGAAAGGGACCACAATGTTGAGCTTATTGTGGCAGATATCCACGATAACAGGGCAGTCCTTTCCTTTAATGTAAATTCGGTACCTGCTGTTGTCAGTGTAAATCAGGAAAAACCTGATGAAAGCAGCCCTGTAATGATGCCCTACAACAGAAATAACAAGTTTGTATCAAAGAATATCATCGTGAACATTCCTTCAGGAGCGCTTTATGATACATTGTTCTTTGAATTTAATAGATCAGCCGGCAACCCCCTGATGTTCTCCGACATTTATCAGATTCACAATAAGTACACGCCCCTGCACAAATCATATAATATTTCCATCAGGCCTGATAGAATTCCGGAAGGAAAACAGTCAAAAATGCTGATAATTCAACTGGCTGATGAAATTCAGAAAGTACCTCTCTCCAGCATATGGAATAATGGATATCTTTCAGCCAATACCAATACCTTCGGAACATTCTGCATTGGGATCGATACAGTTCCCCCCCGGGTTTCACAGAACGGATACTCTTCCGGAGCCAACCTGACTGGAAAATCTAGTCTGAAAATAAAGATTACAGATGAATTATCAGGGATTAAGACATATGAACCTTTAATAGACGGGGAATGGGC
>CAZCQC010000084.1:0-7396 GCA_964500155.1 uncultured Rikenellaceae bacterium
CACAAGTGGATTATTACAGTACATCACCTGGACCTGCGCCATTGAATTATCTTTGAATATCCTGTCAAATCCTGTTGTGATCAGGATCGTGCTTTCATTTCCGGGGAAATCCTCGTACTGATCAAACCAGGAGGCTTCTCCTCTGAATGATATGCCTCCTATGGCGCCTGACCAGCCAGCTCCCATAACAATATCCTCGCCGTTTACAAATCCTCCCAGAAACTGGAAATCGTATCCCCATCTGTTGAACCGGTACAATGCAGCTGCTGTGACGTCGTTTTCATCATCGACCTTGACAGCAATTTCTGCAGCAGAGGATGAAGAAGGGAAATATTGTAGTCTGACAGCATCGCTTCCTGGTCTTTCGATATAATCAAAATCAAAAAAAGAATATGCATTGAATATGTCATTCGGATTCCAGACAAAAGTCTGGCCCCAGTTTATCCTTTGCCTTCCCACTGTCACCTGAAATTTGTTATAATGAAGATCCAGCCATAACCTGTCGACCGTTGTGTTAAAAAGGAAAGACTGCTTATCAAAAATGTTCCACGACATATCAACCATTCCCTGGTCTGCTCCTATAAGATTGGAATAGGATTTCCCAAGCCTGACCAGATCGCCTGTGAAAAGCCGGTTTCTGAAATCAGCGGCAAATGATATGTTTTCGTTAAAATATCCTCTGAAATTCAGCCTGTTGTGCAAAAGGTTCTCATTTAGGAAAGGCCCTGACAGAGAATCAAACATAACGGATTGCATTGATGTAAGGTAGCCGGAAAGGGTTACTGATTTCTTATCCTGGGAGATCAGTATTCCGGTATGCAGGAGCAATATTAATACAGCAATTAAACATCTTTTCATCACGATAGAAATGTTATGAAGGAAGTTCCCGTATATCATCAGAAAGTACTTTTCCGTCCTCAAGGGTAATCACACGATGTGCCATTTTAACCACTCTGGGATCGTGCGTGGAAAATATAAAGGTGATCTTCGACTCATGATTCAACTTTTCCATTATCTCGAGGAGCGTTGTTGCTGCTTTTGAATCAAGGTTGGCAGTCGGTTCATCAGCCAGAATAAATTTCGGTTTTGAAGCAAGTGCTCTTGCCACAGCTACCCGTTGCTGCTGCCCGCCTGATAATTTTGTGGGCCTGCTATTAATCCTTTCACCCAGACCTACAGCTCTCAATAACTCCAAAGTCCGTTCATCTCTCTTTTTCTCCGGCCATTTCTGAAGTGTCATTATGAACTCAACGTTTTCTTTTGCGGTCAGTACAGGTATAAGGTTATAAGACTGGAATACAAATCCTATATTGTTCAGCCTGAAATCTATAAGCTGTGAAGGTTTAAGTTTCGACAGGTTTGTTCCGGCAATGATTATCTCACCTGATGTTGGCATGTCAAGACCACCTATCAGGTTCAGCAGGGTAGTCTTACCCGACCCTGATGGTCCGACGATAGCAGCAAATTCAGCTTCAACAAAGTCCAGCGTCACATCATTTACGGCATGAACCTTTACTTCTGAGGAATTATATATCTTATTTACGTTCTTCAATTCAAGTACCTTCATGATTTCCCTATTATTAAGTCAAGTATCTCATTCTATTAATTCCGGACCGGCTTTGGCGATTTCTCCTTAGGTCCGGGTGTCGATTGCGAATTATCCAGACCCTGGTGCGCAGCCAGATCATTCTGTTCTTAACGCTTCCACCGGATTTAGCTTCAGGGCTTTGCGAGCCGGCCAGATCGATGAAAAAATTGCTGTGAATATTACCATTATCGCTGTAAATATTAAAAATTCAGGGGTAACTATCGGATAGACCCTTGCTGCAAATCCAATAGCTTCAAATCCTTCGCCCCAGCCACTGAAATGGATCCCGGTTTTTCCAAGAGCTGCCGCAATAGCCCATCCCAGAAGCATACCAGCAACCGCACCGACAACTGTCAGAAAAATTGTTTCAAGCATAATCATGCTAAAGATCCTCTTGCGGTTCATACCTATCGCCATAAGCATACCCAGCTCTTTTGTTCTTTCAAGAACTGCCATCAGCATTGTATTGATAATACCGAATGCCAGTGCCAGCATTATTATTCCAACGAATATGAAATAGTACATAATCATAAAATCGTTCATCATTGCAGCATCCGGAGCCAGCTCCTTCCAGGTTCTGACTGAATTCTCGCCTGAAATGCCGCTTAATCTTGCTTTAACAAGATCGGCATCTTCAATATTATGAAGCAATACGGAAATCTCATGAGTAAGGATATCATCGCCTCCGTATAGATTCGCAAGTTCCCGGGCATTTACAAATACTGACATCTGATCAAACCCTGTATTTGTTGTTTTATAGATACCGCAAACTCTGAATATACCCTGGATCGGGGTTCCTTCCTTATCCGAAATTGTAATCTGGACTTTGTTCCTGACCCTGTAATCAAGACCTTTGTCAGTTATCAGAAGGCCATACCTGTCCAATTCTTTTTTGCTGAATTCTTTTCTTAAGATTTCCCGGAAATCCCCGGGTGACCTGAATCGTATATTTTTAAGAGTCTCAAGTTTTGTAAGAACTGTTACAGGTACTTTTTCCTCCCTTAGCTTTTCAATTATACTGTCAGTAATAATATATTGCTTCAGTTTCAGTATTTCGGCAGTTTTGTCGCTGATCAGGATGTTGCCGGGTTTTTGATTATCAAGATATTCTCCACCGCCGGGTACAATTTCTTTATATATTTCCGTAACCAGTTTTTCCTTTTCAGCATCGATGCCATATATTATTACGCCGGTATTTGCCCATGGTGTATTTGCCATGGCAACTATCTTTGTCCTCTTAACCCAGCCGGAGAGCCCCTTCAGGGAATCGATGTTTCGGGATATTTCTTCAAGATTCCTGACTGTAAGACCTATCTCTTCATTTTTAATGTAATCATTATTATGTATCTGAATATGTGACACTTCATTATATATAGCGTCATGAAGGCGTTGCTTAACCCAACCTTCCATTATGCCAATAAGAAGTACTCCGGAAATAATGCCAAGTGTTACAGCCACTATTACAACCAGGCTTCTTTTTTTATTACGCCATACGTTCTTCCATGCGATTGACCATATCATAGCCTTTCAATTATTAACCTTTAAGAGCCTCAATTTCTTTCAGCGTGTTTATTTTCCGCAATGGATAAAGTGTTGCCAGCACTACCATAAGAGCAACAATTACGGCCTGCCAGTAAAAATAAGGGCCGAACCATGCAGCCGGCATTACAGGATCCCATCCCCAGTCCTCCATCATATTGCCCAGCTCCCCTTTCAGCACTACCGGATAATAGTAGAAGTATAAAATCACAGGTACGCTGGCCAATAATCCGCTTACCAGACCAATAGCTCCAAGCAGCATCATTTCGATTGTGACAATTCTCTTTAGTTTCTTCTTCTGCATCCCTATTGCCACAAGAACACCAAATTCTCTTTTTCTCTCAGAGACCATCATCAGTATTGTTCCGAATATGCCAAAGAAAATGATGAAGTAAAGAAGTCCAAGCATTGCGACTCCAGTCTGACTATCGCCCTGGATTTGCTGATATAGTATCGGATTTAGCTCAAACCAGCTTTTGGCTATTGTGTTTTTGTCTGGCAGTAGGGAGTTGATCCTGGTTTTTGCTGTTTTTATTGTCCTGATTGATTTATCTGTCAGGTTAACAACGAGAGAGGTTATCTTATCTTCAGCATCAAAGAATTTTTGTGCTGCAGGTATTGTCATAATAATTAATTTGTTGTCTATTTCGGGTGAAGGCATTTTTATTATCCCACGTACCGGGAATATCCCGGTTGCGGATATTCCATGATAACCCTGCCCCATCAGAATCACTGAATCTTCGACTGAAACCTTCAGATAGCTGGCCAGCCTGTCGGAAACGAGAATTCCTTCGTCGTCGTTTGCCAGGTATCCATTTGATACTACTGTGTTTTGGAGAATCATTGGCATGCAGAGTTCATTGTCTTCTTCGGCAAGTCCAAGTTCCAGTTCAAGCCTGGCAAAGGACGAATAAGATCTGCCAAGATTTTTTTTCACTTTTTCAAGAACATTTTCCGATATTTCTCCTGTATTTTTCAAACGCTTTAAAGTCTCATCTGTGATCCTGTATTTTACAAGTTTATTTTCTGGATCAGAGAAGTTTTTTTCTTTCACCGGGTCGATTGCAATGACAGCCACTCCTTTTGTCTGTGTTCCGCTCGATGCAAGTGTAAAAGATTCGAGGTGAGGAGTGACAGAAACAACCTTATCGATCTTTGAAATTGCAAAGGCAATCGAATCATCGTAAACAAATGAATTATCAATTAACGGATTGTCCTTGTATTTTACATTTTGAACCTGTAGATAGCCCGTAAACGATTCAATAAAATTGTTTATCATATGATCATAGCTTCCCAGCTGGTATGACCTCATAATTGCTGCGAAAAAGACCGCGAAAAAGATTGATGATGAAGTAATTATGGTACGGCGCCTGTTCCTCCAGAGATTTCTCCAGGCTATTTTGAATTCCTCTTTCATGTCATTTGTCTTCTGATATCAATGCACCCTTTTCATGTTCTGCTGGGAAAAATAATTTTCATCAATAGGTATATTGAATTTTATCTCCAGAATTTCAACAAGGGTTTTATTTTCGGGTTCTTCTTCCGGATAAAGTTCAATTTTTGAGGTTATTGCCCTTCCATCCATAATTTTGATGTCTGAACCGGTTTCAGTCCTGACCAGGGAACCATCCTCATCATATATTTCTGCCTTTAATACCAGAAAATCTTTCCTGTCAACCCACCAGATCTGTCTGCCCCAGACAATGGAAGCATTTTCCCTGGCTGTCATTTTGATCTTGTAACAAGATCTGCCGGCAATGTTCTCTTCACCAACGATTTCATGCATATAATCATTTACCACCGATGATTCCTTTAAAATATCATCGTTAGTGTAATCTGATCCCATCCAGCCTTGAGACATCATTGAGGGAGGCAGCTTAATCAGTCTGCTTATCGAAGGATTCCAGCTCCACATTTCAGAACCTCTCTTCAGAAAAGTCTGCCCAGTTTCTTTAGCGGGGGCAGTGATAAGGGTCAGCGTATAATCCTTTCCAAGGCTCCAGCTTTTAAATTCAATTGTCCTCTGCCATTCAGGCCTGATAACTTTCATTGACATCACACTGTAACTGCTCTTCTCCCCGTTGAACTTATCGTCAGCTTTTCTGACAATATCGGTTGCACTAAGTTCCTGGGCAGGAAGAGCATTCGTGCTGAACCCTTTGATAAGGATAATAAATATAATCGAAATCCTGTTTTTCATAAAATTCTATTTATACAATTCAATTATCCTGTTTACTGCCTTTTCATTGTTGTCATCCTCCTCATCATCTGCATATATACTTGTAATTGCAAAACCTTTGATGGTAATAAGAAACATTCTTAATTCAATTTCGGGATCATATCCTTCCCCCGTCTTTTCCTTTCTTCTGATAAAATAATCTTTGATCATATTCATAATCTGGGATGCAGGAAGGTCCAATCCGGGAATAGTTCCTGATTGTTCCCGCGAACCGGTTCCGGCAAATGATTTCAGGAACTGCTCCCTGACATCGTTCTGCATCAGGAGCTGAAACAATAACCGCCAGAAGGAGCGTTTTTCCTTCAGCATGACATTTATTTTCCTGATGAAGAATTCAAATTCCTCTTCAGAAAGATATCCGTCCCTATTGATGTCAAAGTAGTTAAGCACCTCAGCTATTGATTTGTGTATAATTGCTTTCAGAAGAGCCTCCTTGCTTTCAAAATAATTATACAACAGGCCTTTTGAAATTCCGGCATGCCTGGCGATATGATTAATCGTAGTTGAGAAATACCCTTCATTTGCGAAATGCTCAAGGGCAGTGTCCATGATCAGGGCTATCTTCTCTTCCCTTATTTCTTCGTATTGCCTTGATGTGCGTGGTGACATTTTATGACTAAACGTTCGTTCAATAAATAATTCATTATAAAACCGTTTTTGAATGAACGGTTAGTCAAAACTAAAAACAGTTTTTTAATTTTGCAAGTTTTTCAGGAAAATTCGGTGCTTTGTCAATCGAATTTCCCTCCGGAACAGGAGGATTCCTTCTGACTTTTAGATAGAAAGTGATATTGTCACAGGTAATATATTTACTGTGTTGCGTATATTTATTAATGTAATACAATAATTTATTACACTATTGTCCGATTAACCACAGGTCGCTCCTACGGAGCTAAAACTTAAACGGTCATGATTTCTACAAACAGCTCACTCCTACGGAGTTTGATTATCGTAAGTCCCGTCAGGGACGACCTGTTTGTAGAAATTAATCATAAACTGAAAAATGAGCCCCAGCGGGGCGACCTGTTTGTGATATCTTAAAAATCAACTATTTAGCTCACACTCAATAATTTTAATCGGACACTATTGAATTTATTATCGTAATTTATGTAATTCAGCTCCCTCGGAGCTGAGAAGTCTGAGGGGGATTGCCAACCCCGGGGCGGGTTGAACCTGCCTTTTCATGATATAATTCATCCCCGGATCGCCGGGGGATGAGGAGTATTCGAATTTCTCCTCCCCCGATCAAATAATTGACACATCGGACCGTTATAATACAAGTTTATTTATCTTTAACCGATTGTTTAAAACCTTTTTACAATGTCAAGTCTCCGGCTTCTACTTGGATTGATCCCCTCTACATCAAAGATCGAACAGGCTGAAAAAGCATTGGTTGATGAATTCGAAAAGCTCCGGGCTTTTACAAAATCCGACCTGCTTGCAAAATATACGAAACTTCACGACCAGGTAAATTCCTCGTCTTTTGCTCAGAAAAGAAAGGAAATAGAATCCCTGAAATATAAAAACTCAGAAGAATATATTAAAGAGAAAGAGTTCCTGTCACTCCAGAAAGCAAAGGATATTCTGACATATTTCAAAACAATCTCCGGCAGCTTGCTTAAAAGATTCAGGGATCTCGACGGATCTCAGAAAATAAGGGATTTTGAGGAGCTTGAGAGTTTTATTAAATCAAATGCTTTCAGGCAAAAGCAAAAAATGAAACCTATTACATTCAAGGATTCTGACGAATACAGGAGGCTCCTTGAATTTAAGTCATTGAAATCCGATCCGGAAATAAAGGCTTTCCTTAAGGCTCCCTCAACTGTTACAAAATCAAAGGCTGTTCAGAGATATGAGGATCTCGACAAATTCATCAAAAGTGCCGAATTCCTTTCAAAAAAGAATATGAGGCCGATAACATTCAAGGACACTGAAGAATATAAAAAACTTCTTGAATACAACCGTCAGAAGGACAGTCTTGACATAAAGGAATTCTATAAATTCAAATCATCAAAGGAATATGCAAATTT
>CAZCQC010000085.1:0-10254 GCA_964500155.1 uncultured Rikenellaceae bacterium
TTCACCCGAAATACGCAACAGTGCTGAAGCAATATATTGCTGGACTGAAGATGAATTACATCCGGGTGCATTGGTCCATTTAATTCCATTTTTCTCACAGTATTCGGTATCAATATGATCAAATCCGATAGTGGCGGTACCAATGAATTTTACCTGAGTCCCCGAAAGCAATTCCTGGTTACATTTGGTCCTGGTCCTTATAAGTAAAGCATCAGTTCCCGATATTGAATTTTTGTTAATCTGATTTCCAGGTAAATAAGTAACCTCTGCATAAGGCTCAAGAACACCTTTCAAAAAAGGAATTTTATCATCTGCAATTATCCTGATCATCTGTTCAGATTATCTGCTGAAAGGTAATAAAATTTGATACTAGTTAGAATGAAAAAGAGTATTTTATCTAATTTTAGTCATTACTCAACATTCAGCTGCTTGTTTTGCAACAAGATATACCACCTCAATTATCAAAATAACCTGCTAGAAAACGACAAAATGTAATTGGTACTATTTTTGATATTTCGTACCTTTGTTGTAATTATATCTGTTTATCTAACTATTTGTATATCCAGACAGATCAAACCAAATTTTAATAATAAAATTGTTACTATGAAATTAAAGCTTACACTTATTGTTTTTGGTATATTTCCACTTCTTGGAATTAATGCTCAGAAACCAATCACTATTTCTGATGACACTCTTCAAATAGGTAAAAGCGTATTACCTGGCATATCGGTTACAATACCGGAGGTTGACTACGATAAAGTACTTAAAACATGGATCAGGGATCTCCAGTCAGGTACAAAATCGAAAGTTGTGACCGAGAACGGTGAAATGTCGATATTCGGCGCTAAAATAAAAGCAATTGGCCCAAACCAGATTAATGTGTACAGCAAGCTTGTGAAACTCGATTCAATGTTGCAGCTTTTTGCATCATTTGAGACAAAAAAGGACCAGTATATTGAAAGGTCATCAGGAGAACCAGAATATGCAAAAGCACAAGTTTTTCTTAAGGAATTTGCTAAAAACCAATACATTGAAGTAGCAAAAGGACAAGCTGATGCAGAAGAGAAAAAGCTTCGCGATCTGCAGAAGGAATTATCATCGCTTGAGAATGAAAAATCCAAGATGCAGAAAGGAATTCAGTCGGACAACAGTACTATTGCAAGTGAAAAAGAGAATATCACACTCATGAACAATGAACTTAATACAGTGAATGCTGCACTTATAGAACAGAACAGCCTGCTGTCCACAATGGAAGAAGGTCCTGCAAAAAAAGAAAAAGCTGAACAGATCAAGGATCTTGAAAAAAGAAAAAAGAAAGCTCAGAATACAATAGAATCTGCTGAAAAAAAGATAAATAAATCAGACTCGGATATAAATCAGGCAACCGGAGATATTCCAAGGAATGAAAGAATGCAGGAAAAAGTCAGGGAACAGATTTTTCAACAGGAAGCTGTATACCAGAGGTTTGCCGAAAAGCTGAAGAAGATCAAATCATACTAAACTTTTCGCCCCCTTCCCCCTGAAGGGGGTTTTTATTGTAGTTAATATAAGCCCCCCTTTAGGGGGTTGGGGGGTTTATTCAACGATTGTCATCTCATTCAACAGATATCCTGCACCTGCGAACTTATCGATAATAAACAGGGCATATCTTATATCAAGACTTATATTTCGGCTTTGATCAGGATTAAAAGCCATGTCGCTGGCAACACCTTCCCAGGCTCTGTCGAAGTTGATTCCGATAAGATAACCTTCAGCATTTATAACCGGACTGCCTGAATTTCCTCCCGTTGTATGATTATTTGCTATAAAACATACAGGTACCTCACCATCCTGTGCATAACGTCCATAATCGCGATTTGCATATAATTCCTTCAACTTATCGGGAACATCATAATCATATATGTCGGGATTATCTTTCTCAATTATTCCTTTAAGAGTCGATACAGGTTTAAAGTAAACAGCATCTTTTGAATTATATCCCTGTATTGTCCCAAATGCAACCCTCAGAGTCGAATTGGCATCAGGGTAGAAGACTTTATTGCTTTGATACTCCATTTGGGCCTTCATGTACCTTTTATTGAGCTTCTGAAGCTCGGAATTAAGTCTGGAAAGCTCTGGTCTTACATTTTCCGATATGAATTTACCGGCATCCATTGAAAGAGAGTAGAAAGGATCATTATTTAACTTTTTAACAGAAGATTTGTTGAATCCTTTAATGAATGCAGTATATTTTTGTTCATCAGCAAAAATCGACTTTTCATAAATTTTCTCACCAAGATCAGAAAAATCTCCTTTACATTGATCTTTCATTCTTATATACCCCGGAACCAGCCATTTTGCATCAAGCGATTCACCGTAAATCTTCATGAGTTCAACAAACAGGTTCTGATCAGTCTCTTTGCTGTAATCCCTGAAAAACTGCCGGGAGGCTTCTGTCAGACGTTCCTTAACCTTCTGAACAGTCTCACTGTCGGAGGATTTGTCATTTTCAAACAGACCAGCCAGTTCCTTTGTATTTCTGGCAATGCTGAAAGCCTCAACCCCATTGAAAACTTCATTTGTAAAGCTGTTGACCATGGTATAGTCCTTGAGGTTGGCATATAATTCCCTGTAGGCCGGTAGTATATCACCGTATCTTATATTTCTTGCCTTATCAGCATTTATCCATTTTGTCATTTCTCCCTCAAATGTCTGTTTTTTGCCTATCGTATTCATTCTTTCAAGGCCCTGTATCTCCCCTATCCATTTTTTCCAGGAATTAGAAATACCCGCTTTCTTTGCTGAATACTGTATCCTTATAAGTGGATCCAGATTCATAGCCTTGTCGATTATTTCAATTTTTTTGGTCCTGATGCTTATCATTTTCGGATCGATATGGTTTTTAACCATGTCGATATGATAAGATGGCACGTATTCTGATGTAGAGCCCGGATAACCAAATACCATTGTAAAGTCGCCCTCTTTAACACCTTTTAATGAAACGGGAAAGTAATAAGCAGGCTTGTATGGAACATTATCAGCTGAATAATCAGCCGGTTTATTGTTTTTGTCAGCATATACTCTGAAGAGGGAGAAGTCGCCTGTATGACGGGGCCAAATCCAATTATCGGTATCCCCTCCAAACTTCCCTATGGCTGAAGGAGGTGCTCCGACAAGTCTTATATCCCTGAATGTCTCATTCACAAAAAGAAAATACTGATTCCCCATAAAAAAGGGACGCACCATTGCCCTGTAACCGGTTCCTTCTGAAGCCTTTTTCTGAATGCCTTCAATATTGGATGAGATAAGCTTTTCACGATCGGCTGGTTCCATTTCATCAGTTACACTAGCCAAAACCTTGTCGGTTACATCTTCCATCCATTTGAGCAGGGTAATGGTAACACCCGGATTTGCAAGTTCTTCATTACGGGACATTGCCCAGAAACCGTTTGTCAGATAATCATTTTCCAGGCTGGAATGCTCCTGGATCAAATCATAGCCACAATGGTGGTTGGTTATCAGAAGTCCCTCACCTGAAATCAGTTCTGCTGTACAACCGCCGTTAAAACTAACAACGGCGTCCTTCATGCAGGCCTTGTTAACGCTGTAAATATCCTCGGCTGAAAGCTTAAACCCTTTTTCCCGCATCAGCCTGATATTATATTTCTCTATCAGAAGAGGGATCCATATCCCCTCATCGGGAGTGGTTGAAAAGCAGGTCGTGATAATCGATAAAAGAGCGGAGATAAGAAGTATTTTTCTCATAGTATAAATGGTTTGAGGTTTGAGGTATGAGGTACGGGGTACGGGGTTCGGGGAAATATATTCAATACTTGTTTTCCACGCACATCGAACCCCACACCTCGTACCTTTCATAATTATTATCTAATAAATTTCTTCAGTTCCCGATAAACCTGTTCTACCGGTAACCCCATTACATTAAAATATGAGCCTTCAATATGACTGCAGGCAGCAATTCCGATCCATTCCTGTATCCCATAAGCTCCGGCTTTATCGTAAGGGTTGCATTTATCGATATAATAATTAATTTCTTCATCCGACAGTTTCGAGAAAGTCACTTTTGTCAATGAACAGAAAGAGGTGTGTTTTACTGCAGATAGAAGGGTGACCCCGGTTATTACCTGATGTGTATTACCTGATATTTCACGGATTATTCTCACCGCATCCTTTTTGTCGACCGGCTTGTCGAGAACCTTATTATCGCACCAGACAATTGTATCGGCAGTAATAACGATCTCATTATCCTTAATTTCCGACTGGAAAGTTTCCGCCTTTGCTAATGCTAAATAAAGAGCGATCTCTTTACCCCTCAAATGACCGGGGTATTCTTCAGGCCAGTCTCTTACCACAACCTCAAAAGTAAGTCCGAGTTCTCTTAGAAGCTGCTGCCTCCTTGGCGAACGTGAGGCAAGGATAAGTCTGTACTCATTAATATCCTCTATAACCATATCAGATCAGATTTTGGTCGAGGATCAGTTTTACCACTACCGAATAGAGGACCCCTGCGATCTGAATAATCTTCATAAACCTGCTTGCAGAATGAAGCTCCTTTTTACCAGGGCTCTTACTAAGCTGATATATAACATAAAGTAGCGGGAGCACAACAGTAAAAGAAATATAGAAAAGGGTTATCTTGTCATGAAGAAAATAATTCCAGACAATATAAAGCAGTACGATAGTTATCAAAATTAGAATTACTGAGATTATTTTGGAAGTCAGGATACCCGTAACCACAGGAATAGTATTTCTTCCGTAGGCCATATCGCCCTCAAAATCTTCAATATCTTTTATTATTTCCCTGGTAAGGGTGGTAAAAAAGGCAAAAAGTGCAAATCCTCCTACCCAATAGAAAACTACTCCAAGCTGAGGAGGGACTACAGCATTCAAAGCATTATATCTGTAAAGTGCAGGCCACTCATAAAAGACAACAAGCATAGGAACCATTGCTGTAAGCGAGGCCACAATAAGGTTACCAATAAGGAACTGTCTTTTATAGCTGGCTGAGTAAAAGTAAAGTAATCCTGAGACGATAAGGAACAGAATACCCATCCAGAAGTATCCTGCTTTCCACGAGATATAAAATCCCGCAGCCACCCCTGCTATGTTTAAGATATTATGCCACTTCATCGCCTGGCGTCTCGGGATTTTTGTCCCGACAATCACTTCTCCCCTGTTAATCAGGTCAGTTTTTATATCAAAATAATCGTTAATGACATATCCTCCGGCTGTTATAAGAAGTGTTGCGATAACAAGGATCACAAAATCGTACCATGGAAATTTAAGCGACAGTGGAATTGCCTCACCGGTCCCACCGTTAAGAACTACGCTTATCTTACTGATAACAGGTTCAATTACAGCATACCTCATCAGGATCATTGTAAGCGCAACAATGATCAGATTGGGCCAGCGTATAAGTTTTAGAAATATTTTCATTATTTACCAGGTAAATGCGTCATTATCCATCCAGTTGTTATGAAGTCTTAATACCTGTTCGATCACATCCCTGACGCACCCCTCTCCTCCTCTTTTATCGGAGATATACAAGGCAACCTGCCTGATTTCACTGTCGGCATCGGCCGGGCAAACGGGTATTCCAGCCAGTTTCATCACCCCGTAATCGGGGATATCGTCACCCATGAACAATACATCTGATTTCTGAATATTATGCTTTTTTAAAAAGCTGTTAAAATGTTCGACCTTAGAGCGACTGTTCAGATAGATATCCTTAACACCAAGAAGCTTCAGCCTTTTAATATATTCCTTCGCATTACTTCCTGAGATGATTGCAATCCGATACCCTTTTTTTACAGCAAGCTGAATTGCATACCCGTCGCGAAGATTTACCGTCCGGTTGGGAATCCCGAAAGCGTTCAGGCTGATAGTCTGCAATGACATTACCCCATCAATATCAAAGACAAAAGCTTTTACCCTGGCCAGATCTTCCTTAAAATTGGTCATCAGATGTGGTTTTATAGAATTTCATTATCGACATAGTCACTTCTCTGTAGATGCCCTGCAATTCAGGAGAGAAAGATAACAAATCAATGTGTCTTTTAATAGTACCAATGTCAGTTCTGTATGCCGGACCGGTCTGAGAATTTTCAGGACCTGCTTCCAGGGCTTTCACCACTGTCTCATTTATCAAAGGTTTAAGGACTTCAAAAGTAAATCCTGCTTTTTGGGTTATCTGTTTTCCTGCAGTAAGCATATGGTTTGTAAAATTACATGCAAAAACTGCTGCAACATGAAGTAATTTTCTATGTTCGGTATTGATGAAATGAACTTTACTTCCTATTGATTCAGCAATATCCTTCAGGATCGCTGAAGAATAATCATCTGATGCCTCAAGAAAAAATGGAAGATCGACGAATGATATATTACGGTTTCCGGAGAAGGTCTGTAAAGGATAGAAAACACCGGCATGCCTCAGGGAATCAGGGAAAAGATCAAGACCCAGGCTTCCGGCAGTATGGGCAACCACTGTATTATCCGGGCATTTTATCCTGGAAAGTATTTCCGGTAATTTATCATCGGGAACCGCAACAATTATAAGATCTTCCGAATCGGAAAAATCATAAACCGATGACCACGACGCGTCGCACGACCGGGCAAGGTAACGACCGGTCTCCCCGGTCCTTGAAACTATTTTCGGTATCCTGAAGCCCGACAAATGCATCTGGTGACACAAAGCACCAGATACTTTTCCTGCACCTATAAAAGATATTCTGTATTCCTTCACAGAACAATTAATATATTCTTCTTCAGGCCTGTGCGGTCGGACCCCCGAATGACATGGGCAAAACAGGTGTGGAGCCCTTGACTTCCTTTATAATGCCATGAACAGATTCATATTTTGCAATATTATCCTGCAATGCTCCAACAAGCCGTTTGGCATGTTCAGGTGTAAGGATTATCCTCGATTTCACCTGTGCCTTTGGAATTCCCGGCATGATTCGCACAAAGTCGATCACAAATTCTGAAGCTGAATGTGTAATAACGGCCAGGTTTGAATAGGTTCCCTGGGCCACCTCCTCATTCAGCTCGATATTGATCTGATTAGGATTTTTAGGATCTGACATCTCTTGCACTATTAAAAGTATTATCTTCTGGTATCGGCTTCAGCCTCTACAGTGGAATCGGTAAGGTTCTCAAGTTCTTCGAGCGATCCGACTATTATGCTGTTATACTGACGCTGTCCGGTTCCTGCAGGTATAAGGTGACCAACGATCACGTTTTCCTTAAGTCCCTCAAGCTTGTCGATCTTACCAAGTATGGCAGCTTCATTAAGCACCTTGGTTGTCTCCTGGAAGGAGGCAGCCGAGAAGAAGCTGTTGGTTTGAAGTGCAGCCCTTGTTATACCCTGAAGTACCTGGTTTGATGTAGCCGGAACAGCATCTCTTGCTTCAACGACTTTCAGGTCGCGGCGCTTGAGTACAGAATTCTCATCCCTCAGTTTACGGGCCGTAATTATCATCCCAGGACGAAGTGTCTGGGAATCACCGCCTTCTACAATGTATTTCTTACCATAGATCCAGTCGTTTTCATCCATGAACTCCAGTTTATCAACAACCTGACGTTCCAGGAATTTAGTGTCACCCGGATCAATGATCTCTACTTTTCTCATCATCTGACGGACAATGATCTCAAAATGTTTGTCATTTATCTTAACACCCTGTAAACGGTATACCTCCTGAATTTCATTTACAATATATTCCTGGACTTTTGTCGGACCTTTAATTGCGAGGATATCTGAAGGAGTGATTGCACCGTCGGAGAGAGGAACACCAGCTTTAACGTAATCATTTTCCTGTACTAGTATCTGTTTTGACAGAGGCACAAGGTATTTCTTAACCTCGTCGGATTTAGATTTTATTGAGATTTCGCGGTTACCTCTCTTTATTTTACCGAAAGTAACCTCACCGTCGATTTCAGAGACAATTGCAGGATTTGAAGGGTTACGGGCTTCAAATAATTCCGTAACTCTTGGCAAACCACCTGTAATATCACCCGACTTACCGACAGCTCTTGGTATCTTTGACAGAACATCACCGGCTTCAACCATCCTGCTGGTTTCGACAACAAGATGGGCTCCAACGGGCAAGTTGTACAATCTAAGCTCTTCACCCTTGGGTCCCATAATTTTAATTGCAGGGTTTTTGGTTTTATCCCTGCTCTCTATGATTACCTTTTCCTTAAAGCCTGTCTGTTCATCCGATTCCTCTCTGAAAGTGATACCTTCAATAAGATAATCATAGGCTACCTTACCTCCCAGTTCGGCAATAATCACGGCATTGAACGGATCCCATTCACATATAAGCTTGCCCTTTTCGACCTCCTGTCCGGGTTTTACATATAATTTGGAACCATATGGTATGGTATGTGTTGTAAGAGCTATCCCGGTTTTCTTGTCGATAATCCTGAGCTCGGCAAGACGTCCGATAACGATATCAATATCACCTTTTTCCGGATCTTTCTTAGGAACCGATCTAATCTCCTCAATCTCAGCAATACCACTGTATCGTGCAACCAGCCTCGATTCAGACATTATATTGGAAGCTGTACCTCCAACGTGGAATGTACGAAGGGTTAACTGTGTTCCGGGTTCACCGATACTCTGAGCAGCAATTACTCCAACTGCTTCACCTTTCTGGACCATCCTGCCGTTTGCAAGGTTACGTCCGTAACATTTTGCACAAACACCTTTTTTCGACTCACAGGTAAGAACTGAGCGGATCTCAACCTGTTCTATTGGTGAATCTTCAATTTTACCCGCCAGCTCTTCGGTTAGTTCCTGTCCGGCCTCCACAATAAGTTCGCCTGTAAGAGGATGGAAAACATCATGAACTGTTGTACGGCCGAGGATTCTTTCGTAAAGAGATTCAACGACTTCCTCATTTTTCTTGATGGCTGTGGCAACCAGTCCTCTCAAAGTTCCGCAGTCTTCTTCATTTATAATGACATCCTGAGAAACGTCAACCAGACGACGTGTCAGGTAACCTGCATCAGCTGTTTTGAGAGCAGTATCGGCAAGTCCTTTACGTGCCCCGTGTGTTGAGATAAAGTACTCCAGAACCGAAAGTCCTTCCTTGAAATTTGAAAGGATTGGGTTTTCAATGATGTCCGATCCTGTAGAACCTGATTTCTGAGGTTTGGCCATAAGACCCCTCATTCCTGAAAGCTGCCGGATCTGTTCCTTTGATCCTCTTGCTCCTGAATCGAGCATCATATAAACTGAATTGAAACCCTGCTTGTCGTTTGACAACTGTTTCATCAGCGACTGGGTAAGCCTGGCATTTACATGTGTCCAGATATCAATTATCTGGTTGTATCTTTCATTGTTGGTTATGAAACCCATGCTGTAGTTATTCAGCACTTCTTCTACCTGCTCATAACCTTCAGTCACAAATTTTGTTTTCTCCTCAGGTATAATTACATCATCAAGGTTAAATGACAAGCCTCCCTTAAAAGCTGAATAGAATCCAAGGTTCTTGATGGCATCGAGGAAATCGGCAGTTTTTGCTGTTCCTGCAAGTTTCAGTACACGACCAATAATATCCCTTAGGGATTTCTTGGTTAGGATCTCATTTATGTACCCTACTTCTTCGGGTACATACTGATTAAATATTACCCTACCGACAGAAGTTTCAACAAGGTGATTTACAAATTCACCATCGACCCTGTCATTGACTTTAACTTTTATAAGAGCATGAAGATCAACCTGTCCCTCATTGTAAGCGATATTTACTTCCTCGGGGGAATAAAAAATAAGACCTTCTCCTTTTACCTTTTCAGTCGCAGTGCTCTTTCTTCCTTTTGTGATATAGTAAAGGCCAAGTACCATGTCCTGCGAAGGCACAGTAATTGGCGCCCCATTTGCAGGGTTCAGGATATTGTGCGATGCGAGCATAAGCATTTGTGCTTCAAGCACAGCGCCATTACCGAGAGGAAGATGAACCGCCATTTGGTCACCGTCGAAGTCAGCGTTGAAAGCGGTACAGCAGAGTGGGTGAAGCTGAATTGCTTTTCCTTCAATAAGCTTTGGCTGAAAAGCCTGAATACCAAGTCTGTGAAGTGTAGGAGCACGGTTAAGGAGAACAGGATGACCCTTAAGAACATTCTCAAGGATATCCCAAACAACGGGATCTTTCCTGTCGACAATTTTCTTTGCCGATTTTACGGTTTTCACTATACCTCGTTCAATAAGCTTCCTGATAATGAATGGCTTGTACAGTTCTGCTGCCATGTCTTTTGGTA
>CAZCQC010000086.1:0-2573 GCA_964500155.1 uncultured Rikenellaceae bacterium
GAGTTTTTTGCTGTCTTCAACAGGGTCCTGTATGCTCTGTCTATTTTTTGAGCTTCGGGCATTAGTTTATTCCTGGGTTAACAATGACCCCTGAAAGTAACTAATTAAGATACACTTTAGCAATTGTTTGAGGCAATAAATTTGTACTGGAATGACCGAAGACCGAAGACGGAAGACGGAAGACCGAAGACAGAAGTTGAGGATCCGCCAGCTGGCGGAGACGAAATCCCGCAAGGCGGGAACGGATGACTGATGACCGAAGACAGAGGTATATCAGCTAGCAACCAGCAACAAGCAACAGGCAAAGGATCAGGCAAATTTAAAGATCATTCCTCCTTCTCTTTCTTTTCTATCTTTTCAAGCCCCTTGAGTTCGTCAATTCCGGTTTCATCCGATAATTCCGAAAGACTCTTCAGATCAAGATCCCCTTTTATCGAAATAAGGGTATTATCACCCGGACCTCCTATAATGACAAGCAGTTCGGAAATAATATCCCCTTTTTGTTTTACAAGGAACTTGGTTATATCAGAGCCTTCCCTTACAACCATTAGTTCTTCATATACAGAAATATCTAGCTTCCTGGTAAGTTCTTTGTAGAAATTAATGCTTTGGTTCAAAAGCGAATCATCCACTGATAGTATTCTGATTGAAGTTAGCTTGTTAATTATATTATTCCCTTCGCTATTTTCCTTCTTCCCTGCAAAAAGACTCAACAGTCTGCTGGAAATAGTGACTGTGGTGAAACCCTCCTTTTCGGAATATTTATCAAAAAACGCATCTATTGCATTGGTCTGGGCATTTAATAATGTAACCATGCAGAGAGCTGTGCTGAAGAGAATTAACTTTTTCATATCTGGTGATTGGTGATTGGTGATTTGTAACTGGTAATTGATGATATTAATTGTTTCCGGCTTTCCCGATAGCTTCAAATACAGTATCAAGAGGTTTCATCTTATCTTCTATTATAGCAGTTGACCTACTGACGGTTGCCATTGTTTTATCGGTTTCATCCTGCAAAGCGCTCAGATGCCCAAGAGCTTTTGTACCCTGGTTGAAACGGGCTGAGACCTGAAAGAGTATCTTCATAGTTTCTGCATATGCCACCTCAGGATCAGTATATGTATCACGTGGTTCTGATCGGTTTGTAAAAAAGAAATATGAGCCCGCAAGTATCAATATTGCGGCAGCCATGCCTGAAAAAACACCAGGCAGTCTTCTTATTCTAAATCCGCCAAAACCTTTAGTCCTGCCATCAATTGCGGAAATAATTTTCTTCTCAAAATCAGCAGATGGTTCAGGTATTTCAGCCACCTGCATATAGTAACTGAATATTTCCTGGTCACTCCTCAGCTCGGGAGGTACATTATCCATGTTGAAGAACTTCTTCAGTATCAGTTCTTCCCCGGAGGTGGTTGCACCTTCGTAATACTTTTCAAGCAATTGTTTTATTTCCTCTGAATTCATTGCTCAATTTATTAAATTCATCCCTTACGCTTTTTCTTGCTCTCGACAGGTTAACTCTTAAAGTATTGATATTCTGTCCTGTTTTATCTGCAATTTCCTCATATGAAAGTTCCTGTATGTCCCTCATCTGAATGATCTCCCTATAAGTCTGAGGCAGACCTTTAATGATCCCATGCATTATCACTATTGTCTCATTGCTTTCAAGCTTATCCTGGGCGGATGGTTCAGAATCATGATACAGCGAAAAGGAATTGCTGTTGGCAGGTTCAATGTATTTTTGCTTTCTTATCTGATCGATACAATAGTTTTTTACCATAGTTACGGCCAGAGCTTCCACACTTTCATATTTGTCAAGTTTCGTATTCATCTTCCACAGTTTAACAAAAACTTCCTGGACAGCGTCCTCGGATCCCTCCTTTTCCCTGAGTATCCGGTAAGCATATCCGTACAGTTTTCTGCCTATAGTGATAACAAGGTTATTGAAATCAGTTTTTGTCATTGACAGAGAAGCGATTATCCTTGATGCAAAGATAATCACATAATTAACTAATTAAGATCTGAAAACATGTTCCTCCCATGTTCCTTCTTTGCCTCACGGCTAAAATCTTCAGCCTCCTTAACAGTTATACTTCCCTTTGCCTGAATAATAAAGTTATCCTCGCCACCGCCTATAAGCAAAAATTCTTTTATTATATCCCCATCCATCCGCACAAGCATTTTAAGATCCTGATCGGTTTTTTTCACAGTCATAAATTCTTCATATTCCCGAGAATCCAGATCTCTTCTGGCCAGCTCAAAAAAATTCTCAGTGTAACTGTCTTTATCCTCCTGGACAAGGATCCTGATTTCAGTTATCTTGTCCGGCCAGTGATTGTCATCACGATCATTCTCATCCGACTTGAGCAGATTTAACAGATTGCCGCTTATCGTCAAGGAAACAAATCCATCATTGTTTGCATATCTTTCAAAGAGCCTGTCGATTGATCTTTGTCCATAAGCAGCTCCCATTAATGCTGACACAACTAAAATTCCAAGTATTCTTTTCATAGCTGATAAATTAAAAGGTTAAAGAGCGTTTATTTACCAGCATGACGTACGAGGTTGGAATT
>CAZCQC010000087.1:0-3484 GCA_964500155.1 uncultured Rikenellaceae bacterium
AACCGATGGAATTCCAAGGAATTCTGAAATCATTCCTCCCACTGCTGATCCGTTAAAATCGCTCGATTCGATACCGCAAAATATAATATCAAATTGCTCCTTTTTTATCACTTCTGCCAGCTGGGCTGCAACCGAGTATGCGTCCGAAGCATTATGATTGATCCTTATTGCATCATCAGCGCCTATTGCCAGGGCTTTTCTGATTGTCGGTTCAGATCCGGAAGTACCCACATGAGCAACTGTCACTGAATTCACACCGTTTGAAGTATCATCTTTCAATTCCAGTGCCCTTGTAAGTGACAATTCATCCCATGGATTTATGACCCACTGAATTCCCGAGGTATCGATTGATCTGTTTCCTTCAGCAAATTTTATTTTTGTCGTTGTGTCAGGAACATTGCTGATGCAAACCAGTATTTTCATCTGTTGCCTGTTATTAGTTTGTAAATTTTTCAGCCTTCGAGGCGGCAAATATAATAATTATAGCTTCATTTCCAAATCCTGGATTTTTACTTTTTTTGCCATGTTCGAAAAAAGAAAATAGATTAACATTCTGCTCTTCTGAATATTATCTTGAATCTTTCCTGCCTGGACATCAGCCAGTCGATAGATTTGGATGAATTCTTCTTCAGAATATTTTTATTAAATTCGCACGCCCAATAAAATTGAGTTGCCGACCAGTGAAAAATAATATAAGAATATACGGAGGTGTCCTTCTGGCAATGCTAATCTGGGCATTTTCATTCATCTGGTTTAAAATTGCAAATGAGACATTCCGTCCTGTTACAATTGTCTTTTTACGTCTGGTCATTTCAATAATTCTTTTAACATCTTATCTCACCGTCAAAAAGAAATTTGTCAGGATCAGAAAAGAGGACCGCAAGCTGTTCCTTATGCTTGCAATCTTTGAACCTTTCCTATACTTCCTGGGGGAGAGCTTCGGACTGACATATGTATCAGCTACTGTTGGCTCGGTCCTGATCTCCACAATTCCGGTCGTGGCAACAATCGGAGCCTGGATATTCTTTAAGGAAAGACTGAAAATCATCAATTATGCCGGTATAATAATATCATTCCTCGGCATCATCGTATTTGTCCTGAATAAGGAGGGTACACTTTTATTCAATATCAAGGGATTAAGTCTCCTGGCACTTGCAGTTTTTTCAGCTTCAGGTTATAACCTTACCCTGAGCCGGCTTGTCGGAAATTATGAACCTGCTTTTATTGTTAATCTGCAAAATACCGTTGGAGCGATTCTATTCCTGCCTGTTTTCCTTATATTTGATTTTAAGCATTTTATAGAGACTCCCTTCACCCTGAGTTCCATGACACCAATTATTGAATTATCAGTTTTTGCTTCATGCGGGGCATTTATCCTGTTTGGTTATTCAGTCAGGAATATGGGTATCACCAGGGCGAATGTCTTCACCAATTTCATCCCGATTTTTACAGCTTTTTTTTCGTTCCTTATCCTCGGCGATAAACTGACTGTGCAAAATATTCTCGGAATGGTTATTGTCATAGCAGGACTGATAATGTCGCAGATGAACGGTCACTATAAAAAAAGTGATGGTCTGATCCTTACAGGAAAGACCGCCTAGAGTTACCGGCTAAAAGCATATATTTACATTCATTATCCGATAATGGCCAAACGAATTGAAACCATATCATTATTCATGCTGCTGTCAACTGCAAGCTTTTCTCAAACGGGCGGTAATAATGTTTATGGATTTCTAAACCTTACTCATTCGGCACTTACTTCATCACTTGGCGGCTCAAATGTTTCGCTTACAGGAAGGAATCTGAACCTTGCATGGAATAATCCGGCCCTTCTTGATTCAGAAATGGACAGAAGCCTGGCTTTAAACTATGTAAATTATTTTGCGGGCATTAATTATGGTCTGGCAATGTATTCCCGATCACTGAATGGAGCAGGAAATATTGCAGGAGGAATAACATACCTGAATTACGGATCTTTTACTGAAGCCGATGCCTCCGGAAATATTACAGGTTCATTCAGCGCTTCTGAATCTGCCCTTTCAATAATCTATTCGCGTGAGCTTGATTCAATGTTTTCGATCGGGATCAACTTCAAACCTGTGATATCTAATCTTGAAAGATACACTTCCCTTGGATTTGCAGTCGACATTGGTGCTTCATGGCACAACAGGGAAAATCTCATCTCCGCAGGAATTGTTTTAAGAAATTTTGGATGTCAGATAACAGCTTATGCCGGGGAACCACGAAGTACTCCCCCGTTTGAGGTGATGGCAGGTTTCTCTGCCAGACTGAGACATGCACCTTTCAGATTTTCGTTTACTCTGAGGCACCTGGAAAAATATGACCTTACATATAATTATTCAGAATCAGAAGGTAACCAGCCCAAACCAGCCCCAGAGTTCTTTGAAAATATTTTCCGGCACATTGTTACCGGAGTTGAGGTGATCCCCCATAAGAATTTCTATTTTAGCCTTGGATACAATCATCAGAGAAGAAGCGAGTTGCAGACAGAATCCAGGGTGGCCGGAACAGGCTTCTCCTGGGGATTCGGAATCAATACCTCGGTACTGAATATTGAATTCGGACGCGCTTCATATCATCTTGCAGGAGCATCGAATAATGTTTCCCTGATCATGCGGCCTGATCTTTTGTACAAAAAGCTCCGAAATTGAAAATACTTTGCATTTAAACTCATAATTTGCAACCTTTGTGCAAGTTCACTCCCCTCGGGGCTGTTGAAAAACTGAGGTTTACCCCCAACCCCGCCAGCTGGCGGGGCTTTAGGGGTAAAAAGAAAGAGGTGGACTTCTTCGACAGTCTCTTATATAAAAATGTGATTTCTTGAACCCCCTTTAGGGGGCAGGGGGCAAAAGAGGTAAATAAATATGGCTAAAAAACTTATTATAGCAATCGATGGATATTCATCATGCGGCAAGAGCACTTTTGCAAAGGCAATAGCCTGTGAGCTGAATTATATCTACATCGACAGCGGGGCAATGTACCGCGCCGTGACCCTGTATTGCCTGAAAAAAGGATATGCAGGGAAAGGCAATCTTAAAATGGAAGGAATTCTGGCCGATATCAGGGACATCCATATCTGTTTTGTCTATAATCATGATATCGCTGAATATGAAACATTCCTGAATTCTGAAAATGTTGAGAAAGAGATACGGGGTTTTGAAGTTTCATCTCATGTGAGCCGGATAAGCCAGATCCAGGAAGTCCGCTCACGAATGGTGGAACTTCAGAGACAGATAGGTGTTTTCAAGGGCATCGTTATGGATGGCAGGGATATCGGTACCGTTGTATTTCCGGACGCTGACCTGAAGATCTTCATGACAGCCTCAGTCGACATAAGAGCCAAAAGAAGATTTAATGAGCTTATACATAAGAATATTGAAGTTGAATTTGAAGAAATAAGAAGAAATATTATTGCCCGTGATATTGCTGATGAGAACAGGGATATCAGTCCCCTGAGAAGAGC